>JAHHGS010000123.1 GCA_019359715.1 Aphanocapsa sp. GSE-SYN-MK-11-07L
CCCATTGCTCGTCCGTCAGATCCGTCGGGTATGCTTTTCTCATGGCTCTTGATCCTCTGTCGTCTTCTTTTTAGACAGATTAATGGGTCAAGAGCTTTTCTCAAAACTTTTCAAACACCCTCTCAGAAACCCAGGTATGGCATTACTGATTCCGCAACCGACTTGGATTGAGGCGGCTGGTCATCCTCCCAAGACAATCGAAGAAAAGGGGCATCGAGATGAAAATTCTCCTGGTTGAAGATGACGAAATTTTGACAGATGTGCTGACCACTGCCCTCACAGAGCAGCACTATATTGTCGATGCTGTTGCCGATGGGCTGAGCGGTTGGAACTATGCTCAGGAGACAAGCTATGACCTGATCCTGATGGATGTAGGCTTACCTAGACAAGACGGAATTAGCCTCTGCCGCCGCTTGCGATCGCAGGGGTGTCAGGTGCCGATTTTGCTAATCACGGCCAAAGAGGACAGCGGCGATCGAATTGCCGGTCTAGATGCGGGAGCCGATGATTACTTGACTAAGCCGCTTAACCTAGAAGAACTACAGGCGCGGGTGCGGGCATTGCTGCGCCGGGGCAGCGAGTCGAAAAACCCCGTCTTCGAGGTAGGGAACTTGCAGCTTGATCCGCGCAGTTGTCAGGTGACCTACGATGGGCGATCGCTGAACTTAACGCCCAAAGAATATAATTTGCTGGAATTATTCCTGCGTAATCCTGCCCGTGTCTTTAGTCGAGGGCAACTGGTCGAGCATCTGTGGACTTTTGACGATCCGCCATTAGAAGAGTCTGTTAAAGCCCACGTCAAGGGACTGCGCCAAAAGTTAAAAGCGGCAGGAGCCGTAGACTGGATTGAGAATATCTACGGGATTGGCTATCGCCTTAACCCACCTCAGGAGGCGGCGGCGGAAACCACACCAGCAACAGCGGCGGCATCTCCAGGGATTGCAGGCACCGCCTCACCAACCCTTGAGCAAGCCTTTAATCAGGCCAAGCTAGGACTGTGGCAAAAACACCAGGGATTGATTAGCGATCGCTTATCATTGCTCCAACAGGTTGCTGCTGCCCTGCCAGCCGGAAATCTCTCCCCCCAACTGCGCCAAGATGCTGCTCAAGCCGCCCATAAATTAGCTGGCATCTTAGGCATGTACGACTTAGACCACGGCACGGTGATCGCCAGAACCATAGAAGTGATCCTGCAAACGCCGACACCATTGACTTTTGCTGCCCAGCGTCAGCTGATTGATAACGTTCAGGCTTTAGAGAGTTTATTGGCGGCACCTCGAATAGAACTGCCAGGGCTGGCGCAACCTCTACCCGATCGCCCAAATTGGGGAGAGGTAGGCCAGCAGTTTCCAGCGGTCAATGTCCTAGTCGTCGATGATGATCCGGCTTTTCTTGACCATTTATGCCTGATGTTGGAACCGTGGGGCATTCGCCCCACCGGCATCAATAACCCCCAGGAAATTTGGTCTATTTTGCCCACAATTCAGCCTGACCTATTGATTTTGGATGTAGAAATGCCCCAAACCTCTGGGGTTGACCTCTGTCAGGCAATTCGGCATCATCCCCAGTGGCAGAGCCTACCAATTATTTTTCTGACCGGGCACAGCGATCGCCAGACCATTCAACAGGTATTTGCAGTCGGAGCCGATGATTTTGTCAATAAGCCCGTTGTCGTGCCGGAACTCTTGACCCGAATCATCAATCGGCTGGAGCGGACTCGTTTGATCCAATCTTTAGCTAGCAAAGATCCGCTGACGGGCTTGCCAAATCAACTCGAATCGAGCCGGAGACTAGAAGCGCAACTGCCAAAGCTGGAAGTATTGAGCCTGGTGGTGTTCAGGCTTCCAGATCTGCGCCAAATTAATCTTGAGCAGGGGCATGGGACTGGCCATCAAGTCTTGCAGCGGTGGGGTAGTTTGTTTCAAGCTCATTTTGCTGGCGATGAAATCATCGGCTACTGGGGGAATGGAGAGTTTATCGTTGGGCTACCCAATTGCGATCGGGCAACCGCTCGCGATCGCCTCGGTCAAGTTTTAATCGCTCTGCGCCAGCAAGTTTATACCGCCCCAGAGGGAGAACGATTTCAAGTCAACTCTCAATGGGCGATCGCTGAATATCCGACCGCTGGCCAGACACTGCGATCGCTTTACCGCGCTGCGATCCAGCTAGGCTCCTTCCAGCAGTGACCAATGGGGCTGACCGACCAGTTCTGCTTCAAACCGATCACGATCAAATTTGCAATCCAAGTGGGCTTGAATTCGCTCGGTATCTTGCTCAGCGTTCCCTAAGCAGTTCGTGGCGCCAGGGGATGGCGTGACATTAAACCGAATCCCATGACCAGGGTCAATCGCTGCTTGCCCCAAAATAAGCTGTCGCGCGTTCTTGTCAATCAATTGGGGGCGAATCCCACCGATGCCGTGGGCAAACTTCAAATCTTCTAATTGCAAAGCAGGGACAATTTTCCGGGCATCCTGCAAAAACAAGCGCCGATTTACTAGCGGCACCTCAAAGGCAATGTTTTTGAGAATATAGTTGCGAATATCTTCCTCTTTGAGCAAATTCCAGAGCACACTGGCAACAGCCCGATCGGGGCGCAGCACTTGGAGATATTCGCCAAAGGTTTTGAAGCTATAGCGCTCTAGTAAGGGCAACGGCAGGGCGGTTGGGCCAAATCGAGTTTTACCAGGGGCGGTGATATCTGGATCGCCGTGAATGGCCGCGAAGGGCAGTTTATCGTTTTGGATAGTATAAACTTTGCCGTTCAGAACCTGCGGCGTGAAGTAGAAATTCCCCGCCACTGGCAAACAGGAATACTCCAGCCCAAACCCCATCCGGTGCGCAAACAGCAGGCTATGCCCTCCGGCTGAGACCACCACAAACTTGGCGGTCAACGTCTGTTCATCGGTTACGACCTGATAGTTAGCTCCCACTGGCTCGATCGCCGCCACCCGGACTCCTAGTTTAAGGTCAATGGTTTTATCCAGAACGGATTGCGCCTGCTCAACAAAAGATTGACACAAGGCACCATAGTTGATGGCCGTGTAGTCGTTGCGAATCGCCAAGGCGACAATCTGTTCTGAGGGCGATCGCCCATTCACAACACCCGGTTCAAGTTCAGCAATCGCCGATCTTTCTAACAGCTCCATCCGCACAAAGTGGGGCTTAAAGTCTTGATACCGCTGGCGCAAAAACTCACACTCCTCTGCCCCCACGCCCAAAACCATTTTGGAAAAGCGGTAAATAATTCGATCGCGATCGGCTGGCGCTAGCTGATCGCCATAGCGCACTAGCATACCAGCCGTGCGCTGCACTTTTAGGGCTTTTTCGAGGCTGTAATTGGTTTCAATGTCTCCACAGTGAATCGTCTGGCTGTTGTTGGTGGCTTTGGAGTTGACCATCGCCAAGCCTGGATATTTCTCCAGCAGGGCGATGCGCTTTAAGTCCGTGAACTTAGCCAGCGTGTAGAGCAAGGCCGTACCTGTGACGCCACCCCCAATGATCACGACATCGTAGATTTGATTCGACATCTTCAACCTTGCCCTAAACCTGTTTTTTCAGCCTACATCATTTATTCAAATTGCCGTCAGGATGTCGCCTTGGTAGAGCTTAGGGGCTACTTTGATCCTACTCTGTCTAACTCTTTCTTACTCTGCAGTTAAGACACTGCAGGGTCGGGAAATGCTTTTGAACCCAAACCTATACTTTCAGGTTCAAAAGCATTTCTAAAATCAGCAAAGCCAAATTAATTACATCGAAATATCACTCCCGTAGCCTAGTTCTCCGTGTTCGCTAATATCCATCCCTTGCTGTTCCACATCGGGCTTAACACGCAGTCCGATCGTGGCATCCAGAACTTTCAGAATCATAAAAGTCCCAATCCCAGCTAGGGCATAGGTAATCAGCACCGCAAGAATTTGAGTTACAAGCTGTCCCGGATTGCCAAACAATAAACCATCAGCACCGCCAGCATTAACGGCTTTGCTGGCGAAGATACCGGTCAAAATTGCTCCGATCGTTCCGCCCACACCATGGACTGGAAAGGTATCAAGGGAGTCGTCAAAGCGGAGTTTTGCCTTTAAGCTGATCGCAAAAAAGCAAGCAGTTGCCGTGATCGCACCAATCAGGAGAGCGCTAATCGGGCTAACAAATCCAGCCGCAGGCGTAATTCCCACCAGACCTGCAACCGCACCCGTCGCGATCCCAACTGCCGTCGGCTTACCGCGCAGCACCCATTCCAAAATTACCCACATCAAAGCAGCGCTTGAGGCTGATGTTGTGGTGGTGACAAAGGCGACAGTCGCCAGCGAAAACGAACCCGACGACGCAGCAAATGCACTCCCACCATTAAAGCCAAACCAGCCAACCCAGAGCAGACCAGCCCCTAGCAAAATAAACGGGACATTGTGGGGGGCTGCATGTTCAGGATGAGTATGGCGGGGGCCAATCACCCAAGCGGCGACCAATGCTGATACCCCAGAGCTAATGTGAACCACCGTTCCACCCGCAAAGTCGAGCGCACCCATGCCGCCATTCAAGCCGAGTGCGCCGCCAACGCCCCAAACCATATGGGCAAAAATCGGGTAAAGGATTCCTGCCCACAGAATCATGAACGCAAAGTAAGCCTTAAAGCTAACCCGCTCAACGATCGCCCCGGAAATCAGAGCTGGGGTGATAATTGCGAACATCGCTTGATAAATCATGAACAACTGATGCGGAATGG
The DNA here is from genome assembly GCA_019359715.1 of Aphanocapsa sp. GSE-SYN-MK-11-07L. GTDB lineage: Bacteria > Cyanobacteriota > Cyanobacteriia > Thermosynechococcales > Thermosynechococcaceae > JAHHGS01. Next base: position 4,721 of record JAHHGS010000123.1, read on the forward strand.
TCGGCGAGTAGGAACCAAACCCTTCCGTGGCTGAACCTGCCGTCGCATCAACAAACAACACCCCGACGTTACCGATCGCCGCCAGGCTGTCTTTGCTGATGTAGTAACCCGCCTCAGGCTTAACATTGTTTAAAAACAGCCACTGCAAACCGCCGATAATCGCATTTCCTGGCGCAAAAGAAAGGGTATAGCCCCATAGCACCCAGGTTACGCCGACAATCCCCATCAAAATGAAGCTCATCATCATCGTGTTGAGGACGTTGCGCGATCGCACAAAGCCCCCGTAGAAAAATGCCAGTCCAGGCGTCATTAACAGCACCAGCGCGGCGGCCACCATCATAAATGCTGTATCTCCAGCAATTTGGGCATTTGCGGCGGCTGTTGCAGCAGCAGCTACCGGATCATCCGCAGCTAGGGCTGGAGAAACAAGCCCCAGCAGTCCGATCATTAAACCGAACCCAAAAACCCTTATCTTTTGCAACTGCTTACACCTCAAAGTCAAATTAATGATTGTTTTTTACTCAAACCATTTACAACCATCAAGGAAACTGTTGTTTGTAGCTAAAGATACAAGTCGCTGTTTAAGGTCAAATCCGTTGATTGGCTTTATCTTGATAAGGTCAAATCTTAGGCATCTGAAGAAAAGCTCTGTAACGGTATTTATTGCAGCGGTTATATAAACTACCAGACCGATTCAGAGAAGAGACTACAATACCTACAAGATATTCAGTAAGGTAAAGTCGTGAGTCCTGAAACCCTGATCCAAGCCCCCGCTACCTCTGCCCCCGACGATGGCTCACTGTTTGCCAGCTTTGACCAAGCAGTGATGTCTACTTATAGTCGCTTTCCATTGGCGATCGAGCGCGGTGCGGGCTGCAAGCTTTGGGACACAGAAGGGCGAGAGTACCTTGATTTTGTGGCTGGGATTGCGACTTGCACCCTCGGTCATGCCCACCCGGCTCTCATTACAGCGGTGACGGAGCAAATTAACAAGCTGCACCATGTTTCTAATCTCTACTACATTCCAGAGCAAGGGGCGCTGGCTCAGTGGTTGATTCAGCATTCCTGCGCCGATCGCGCTTTCTTCTGTAATTCGGGAGCCGAGGCCAACGAAGGGGCAATCAAGCTGGCCCGGAAGTATGCCCATACGGTGCTGAATATTGCCAATCCGGTGATCATCACAGCCAATGCCAGCTTCCACGGGCGGACGCTGGCCACAATTACAGCGACCGGGCAGCCCAAGTATCAGCAAAACTTTAGTCCGCTGGTGCCCGGCTTTGCCTATGTCCCCTATAACGACATTGCGGCGCTCGAAGCTGCGATCGCCGAACTCGACAGCCCGGAGCGACAGGTGGCAGCGATTTTGCTTGAACCTTTGCAGGGAGAAGGCGGCGTTTGCCCCGGCGATCGGGTCTACTTTGAGCACGTGCGGCAGATCTGCGACCAGAAAGGAATTTTGTTGATTTTTGACGAAGTGCAGGTGGGCATGGGTCGAACCGGGCAGCTTTGGGGACATCAAACCCTGGGCGTGGAACCGGATATGTTCACCTCTGCCAAAGCGCTGGCGGGGGGAATTCCGATTGGGGCATTGCTGTGCAAGTCATTCTGCGATATTTTCCAACCGGGAGATCATGCCAGTACGTTTGGCGGCAATCCATTGGCCTGTGCGGCGGCTCTGGCGGTTTGTCAGACGATTGAACAAGAGCAGTTGCTAGAGAACGTGCAAGCGCGAGGCGAGCAGTTGCGGGCGGGACTGAGGGCGATCGCTCAGAAATACCCAACCCTAGTCGCCGAAGTTCGCGGTTGGGGACTAATCAATGGGATGGAACTCCAGGCAGAGACTTCACTGACCGCTGCTGATATTGTTAAAGCAGCGATGGCTGAAGGATTACTGCTTGTGCCAGCCGGGCCAAAAGTCCTCCGATTTGTGCCACCCTTAATTGTGACCGCGGCAGAAGTTGATCAAGCCCTAGCGGCGGTTGCTAAAGTCCTCAATCACCTGAGCTAGTTGTTAGCTTTAGCTTATTCGCTTAAACTTCAACCCTTACGGTGTAGGGTAAGAAGCTCTTTAGCCATCACCTTGGCAGTTTTCACTCGTTCAGCAGACTCAGTTTGAGCCACCCATACCGCCAGTTGATCCAAGGCTCCGTTGATCATCATCGTAAAGCCTTCTACGTCTGGCACGTCTAGCTCGCCCTCATCAACCGCGGCTTGGACAGCATTCAGCAGTAAACCGTAACCATAACGGCGATCGAACATAGACAGCGTTTCGGCATCTAAAACGGCCGGAGCCTCAATCAAGAGAAGGCGGCGAATTTCCTCTCGTTGGGCAATGTCCAAAAAGGCATAGCAGCCTCGGATCAGTTGCTTCCAAGCGGTTTTTCCGGTTTTGGCTTGCCCTTCAATCTCAGCGGCAATTTCAGCAAAGACTTCTTCAATCACGGCTCGAAAAACGCCCTGCTTGTCACCAAATTGGTGATAAAGCGCCCCGCGAGTAACTCCTAGTCCAGCAATCATTTGCTCTGTCCCTGTAGCCGCGTAACCCTGGCTAACAAAGAGCTGACGGGCGTGATCTAGAATTGCTCGGCGGGTGCGAAGGGTTTGCGCTGCTTTGGTCAGCTTTTCCGACATGGCTTGACATACAGGTTGTATGTATTTGACAATGTATTCATACAGACTGTATCTTTTGTTGGTTGATCTGACAAGCGGAGACTTCACATGACGACTTCACCTGGCTCAATCGTGTTGGATGGCAGCAAGAACTTGCAGATACGCAAAGCCACGATCGCCGATATTCCTTTCCTGGCTCAGATTGAATACGAATCTACCCTACCGCCAACCAATCAGTGCTTCTGGGATCAGGCCTTACAGGACACCAACACAACCGGAATCAGATTCATCGAAGCGTTGCTTAAAACAGATGCTTCCAGTTGGGGCGGGTCAACGGACTTTCTGATTTTGTCAGTAGCCGATCAGCCCGTTGCCGCCGCGGCCGGATTTACGCCCAATTCAGAGGACTACCGCCCCTTCCGGTTTTCACAGCTAAGTGCAGTTGCTCAAGAGTTGGGCTGGTCGAAGCAGATGGCAGACCAATTTTGCGATCGCTACGATCAACTCTGGGGCAGCGATCCTCAGCCTGCTTACCTCAAACCCCAAGCTCCCTGGATTATTGAAACTGTCGCTGTGCTTCCCGCCGCCAGAGGGCGCGGTTTGGGCAAAGTTTTAATCAAAGCTTTGCTCGATGAAGGGCGATCGCGGGGTTATTCCCACGCCGGAATTATGGTGATCAACGGCAATGAGGCGGCTCGCCGCACCTATGAATCTGTTGGGTTTAAAATGTATCAAGCCTTTGGGGCTGCCTACTTCGACGATCAATTTTCAGGCATCACTAAATTTCGGCTCCGGTTGGACGAAGCCAGCGATCGCCGCTAACAGTGCCTCCGGTTCATCTGCCCGGATGCTGGGTAAACAAAACCACAAAAGCAGGGTGTGCAATTAAGGCACACCCTGCTTTTTTTACTGTCAAGTATCTATTCGCCTGAATCAGATAACTTAGAACCTAATGCTTTCTTCGTCAAACTGAACTTCAGTCAAGTTTAGCAGTCGTAGTAAAGCTCAAACTCATAGGGATGAGGCAGTTTACTGAGGGGCTTCACTTCACCATCCATCTTCATTGACACCCAGTTGGTAATAAAGTCTTCCGGGAAAACACCACCAACCGTCAGGAAGTCATGGTCTTGCTCTAGATACATCAGCGCTTCGGCTAGGTTGGCTGGAGCCTTCGGAATCTTAGCCAATTCGTCGGGAGCCATTTCGTAGATGTCTACATCTAGGGGTTCACCGGGGTCAATTTGATTTTTAATCCCATCTAGACCCGCACACAGCATGGCTGAGAAAGTCAGGTAAGGGTTGCTCGAAGCATCTGGGCAGCGAAACTCCAAGCGCTTAGCTTTGGGATTGGTGCCCGACAGCGGAATCCGAATCGAAGCAGAGCGGTTGCCAGCGGAGTAAGCCAGGTTGACCGGTGCTTCAAACCCAGGCACCAAGCGTTTGTAAGAATTGACGGTCGGGTTGGTGAAGGCCAGCAGCGACTTGGCATGCTTGATCAATCCGCCAATGAAGTAAAGGGCGGTTTGGCTCAAGCCAGCATACTTATCGCCCGCAAACAGGGGTTGTCCATCATTCCAAATCGACATGTGGCTGTGCATCCCAGACCCGTTGTCGTCGTAGATTGGCTTCGGCATAAAGGTGGCCGTCTTGCCATACTTACGAGCTACATTCTTGACCACGTATTTGTAGGTCATCACGTAGTCAGCCGCATGCACCAGATCTGAGAACTTGATGCCCAGTTCGCACTGACCACCAGCGGCGACTTCGTGGTGATGCTTCTCAATTGGCACCCCGCACTTGGCCATCGTCATCAGCATCTCTGTCCGCATGTCTTGCAGCATGTCGGACGGAGCAACTGGGAAGTAACCGCGTTTTTTGCCAATCTTGTGGCCTAAGCTGGACTCCTCACCGCTGTTCCACGGGCCTTCATCCGAGTCAATGAAGAAATAGCCTTCGTGGCCAGCCATGCCGTAGCTAACTTTGTCAAAAATGAAGAACTCTGGCTCTGGCCCACAATAGACCTTATCGCCAATCCCCGTCGAAATTAGATAGTCGATCGCCCGCTGAGCGATTGAGCGCGGGTCGCGACCATAGAGTTCGCCGGTGCGGGGTTCGACAATTGAGCAGACCATGCTCAAGGTGGGCACATCCATAAACGGATCCATCCAGGCAGTGGTGGGGTCGGGCACCATCGCCATGTCAGAGTTGTTGATTGCCTTCCAACCCCGAATACTAGAGCCGTCAAAGGCAACCCCGCCAGAATTCGCAAAAGAATCTTCTTCAATCAAGCTTTTGTGAAACGTGCAGTGCTGCCAGATTCCATACAGGTCAACAAACTTGAGGTCAATCAGTTCAATTCCGTTGTCCTCAATATACTTCAACACTTCTTGTGCAGTTTGCATGGATTACTCCTAAAGAAATAGCGCGATCGCAGTGGGCTTACATGCAGAAATAAATGAAGACAGACTGCGGCATCAATCGAGCTACTATGTTAGGAATTTGCAATCAGAAAATTTTGTATCAAAGATTACCAAATTCCCAATTCGCTTTGCTTCGTTATACTCTCTTAATTCCCCTGTGAGTGGTTCTGCGCCGTCTTAATGGCGTCTTAATTTAGGAGGCTAAAGAGGGGCTGAAAACGACGAGGCGGCTGGTGCCTCACCGGGCCTCATTTATCTGCTTCTATTGTATCCGTTGTTACTTGGGGCTGGGATTAAGCCAAGTCAGCAGGTTGGGCAAAGTTCTGTTAATGATCCGGTCTAGATCCCTTGCCATGATAGACTGAGGGAAATTTGACAATGGAAGCAAGCTGCCTAAACACCAAGGGTTTAGCGCTCACACACCACTAGCGTTTTAGAAAAGAAATTCAGGAGTCATTGCTACTATGCGGGACGCAGTCGCCACTCTGATCAAAAGTTACGATACCACCGGGCGCTATTTCGATCGCGCTGCGGTTGATGCTCTCGCTTCCTATTTTGCCACGGGAGCCGGCAGAGTCAAGGCCGCAACCGTGGTTAACGCCGATGCCGCCGCGATCGTCAGAGAGACTGGTACGCGGCTATTTTCGGTGTTGCCAGAACTAATTCAGCCGGGTGGCAATGCCTATACCACCCGTCGCTACGCGGCTTGCCTGCGGGATTTAGACTATTACCTCCGCTACGCCACCTACGCTTTGGTGGCGGGAGACACCGATGTCCTCGATGAGCGGGTCTTAGAGGGACTGAGAGAAACCTACAACTCGCTGGGGGTGCCGATCGGCCCGACCGTGCAGGGGATTCAAATCATGAAGGAGATTGTCCAGGAGAAGGTTGCAGCGGCTGGGATTGACGGCTCTGGGTTTTTAGCTCAACCGTTTGACTACATGTCTCGTCAGATCAGCGAACAAAATATTTAGAACTCGCTCTGCGCTATTAATTTTAGGGATGTTTTCGCGCCTGCAAGCAAAGTTTTCAGGTGTGGAAACATCCCTAAATATTTCCTAATCATATAGAGTGCTTCTGCCCTTGCTCGGTGATGCTCTCGATCGCAAACAGCGGTTTTAGCATCATCCTGACCTGGAATGCGACAATTGAGGTTGCTCACCGATTCTTCATCCATGACTGGAAAGCGAGGCTGTTGTGCTGTCTAAAGGCTTTGAAGTCGAAATCTACACCGGGACTCCCGCCGGCACCATTGTCGGCTTGTCTGATCGGATTGTGGCAGACCTGGATGGGTTTGTGCGGGAGCCAGACAGCCGCAATGTCGAGTACACGACTGCGCCAGCCTATCACTACGACCAACTGCTGTGCGATTTGGTGCAGCCTCGCCTGCGGCTGCGCGACTACCTGCAAACCCTGGGCAACTATACGCTGATTCCGGGCAGTACGCTGGGGTTGGGCGGCGGCGATCGGTTTTACCGTTCTGATCCACAGAATCCTTATCACACGTACATTGAGCAAACCTACGGCACCAAGGTCGTTACCGCTAGCATTCATATCAATGTTGGAATTGCTGACCCAGAAGTGCTGATGCGGGCCTGTCGGCTGGTGCGGGTTGAAGCAGCCCTCTATTTGGCTTTGAGTGCATCTTCGCCCTTTTTAGACGGTCAGGTGACGGGTGATCATTCAACCCGCTGGGCCACCTTCCCTAAAACTCCGCCCCAAGTGCCTTTGTTTACCAGCCATGCTGACTATATTGAGTGGACGGAGACTGAACTAGCCAAGGGCAGTATGCAAAATGTCCGGCATTTATGGAGTGCAGTCCGCCCAAATGGCGATCGCCGCCCTTACTGCCTCAACCGCTTAGAGCTACGCATTTGCGACCTGATGATCGACCCGATCGCCCTGCTGGCAGTGACGGCTTTATTGGAAGCTCGCTTGATGCAACTGATGGAAGAACCCGCCCTTGACCCATTGACGGCTAATCTGACCAATGCTGATTTGGCTGCTTTAGCTGATGCCAATGAGGCTGCTGCTGCCCACGCGAGTTTGGATGCAGAACTAACCCACTGGCAAGACGGCCGGACGCTGCTGGCCCGCGACTGGATTGAGGAACTTTATGCTGAAGTGTGGCCAACGGCCAAACAGCGGGGCTTTAGTTGTTTTCTCTCCCCAATTACCCGGATTTTGCGTCAAGGCAATGAAGCTCAGCGTTGGCTGCAAGCTTGTGAGCAGGGACAAACGGTTGCCGAGGTAATTGAGCAGTCGATCGTGGCAGCGGCCGTCCTAGAACAGGATCTCAAAGACAAACTCTGTCAGCCGATCGGCTAAAAAGGGCAGTGGTATCGACAGCGATTTTCAATTTCACCGGGGATAGTTTTTTGAACTCACGATATATCACTACCGACAGGTGCTTCGGTTGGGTCTGGGAAAGCTGGTGATGGTACAAAGTTGTTTGGTTGGGGGTCATGCCAATCGAGGGGCGGCATGTGGTCAAAGGCTTTTCTGAGTGCGCCTTCCCAATACTTGCGAACTTTGACTAAATAAGGGTCTCCCACGGGCAATCTGAGCTGATGGCGAATCAGCAGGCTGTCGGCTTCATACATCACCATGTTGATCGGTGGGCCAACCGAAATGTTTGACTTCATGGTTGAATCAATTGAAAGCAGGGCGCACTTGGCCGCATCTTCCAGCGGGATGTCGTAGTTGAGCGTGCGATCTAAGATCGGCTTGCCGTATTTGGCCTCACCAATTTGTAAGAAAGGTGTTTCTTTGGTCGCCTGTAGGCAATTGCCTTGGCTATAAATCAAAAACAAACAGGGTTCTTCTCCCTTAATTTGACCGCCGAGCAGAAAACTGGACTGGAATTCAATTTTGTCTTGCTGGAGCCAAGTTCGATTTTCATCTAGGACTTGGCGTGTTTTCTGACCAATGTAGCGAGCCACTTCAAACATGCTGGGCAAGGTATGCAAATTCGCCTCAGCCTGGGCTTTCAGGTCTTTACGCAGCAAAGCTAAGATGCCTTGGCTCATTGAAAGATTGCCAGCAGTGCAGAGCACAATCACCCGATCGCCTGGGTCCGAAAAGTTGAATAATTTTTGGTAATTGGAAATGTAGTCTACACCAGCGTTGGTGAGAGAGTCTGCCGCCATCACAATTCCATAGCGGGTAATCACGCCGAGGCAATAGGTCATGGCAGTGTCCGAGAGTTCTAAACGCTTTTACAAAGAATAGCGAATATTAGCTTGTTTAAGCCGATTCAGGGCTTCTTGCAGGCGATCGCAGTCCGCAATCAAACTCACCCGCACATAGCCTTCTCCACCTGCCCCAAAGGCATTGCCCGGTGTCACCACCACGCCTGTTTCTTGCAGCAGCTTGAGGGCAAAGTCAGTCGAGCCAACGCTAGCCGGGCAGGGAATCCACAGGTACATTGTGGCCATGGTTTTAGGCACATCCCAGCCGAGTTCGGCTAAGCCCGCAATCAAAAAGTCGCGGCGAGTGCGGTAGCGGTCTTGGACGGTTTGCAGGTAGCTATCGGGCAAGTTCAAAGCCGTCTCCGCCGCCGTTTGCAGCACCGAGAATAGCCCGTAGTCTAAATTTGTTTTCAGCGTCCGCAAGCCCTGAATCACGTGCCGATTGCCGACCACAAAGCCAACCCGCCAGCCGGCCATGTTGTAGGTCTTAGACAGGGTATGAAACTCAACCCCAACCTCTTTGCCGCCCGGAATTTCCAGCAAGCTGGTCGGCTGGTAGCCGTCAAAGGCCAGTTCGGCATAGCAGAGGTCATGCACCAGCAGAATATTCCAACGGCGGGCAAATTCCACCATCTCGACGAAAAACTCCCGCGGAGCGATCGCCGCCGTCGGGTTACTCGGATAGTTAAAGTAAAGAATTTTTGCCCGCTCGGCTACTGAATCAGGAATCGCGGCTAAGTCAATCAGCCAATCGTTTTCTGGTTTTAAGATCAGGCTGTGAATTTCGGCTCCAGCGATCGCCGGCCCCCGAAAATGGGGTGGGTAAGCCGGGCTGGGCACCAGCACTAAGTCGCCAGGATTAACGTAGGCCAGGGCCAAATGGGTTAACCCTTCTTTGGAGCCGAGCAATGGCAAGGCCTCGCCGTCTGGGTCTAAATCAACGTTGTAGCGGCGCTTGTACCACTGGGTAATGCTGCGCCGAAACCCAGTCGTGCCTTCAAAGGGCGGATAGCCGTGGTTGCTGGCTTGGTCAAAGGCAGCGATCGCCGCTTCAATCACCGGGCGGGGGGCGGCACCATCGGGGTTGCCCATGCCCAAATCAATTAAATCAATCCCTTGCTCGCGCACCCTAGCTTTCAGTTCATCCAGGCGGGCAAACACGTAGGGGGGGAGCGTGCGGAGGCGTTCAGCCGGTTTTAACCACTCTAAGCTCATGCCTTGCCCTCGCCGATCGCCGCCGCGTTTTTGCTATTTCGCTCGACCGGGGCTGTCGTCGAAACCATGGCGGCCATCAGTTGGGCGGGTTCAACCGGAAACGGCAAATGGTGCAAGTCAGAGTTGGGCAGGCAAGCCACCTCGGCCGCAGTTTGCAGCGCTTGCAGGGTAACTTGCTCCATCCCCAACGCGGCTAAGGTGGTTGGCAAGCCAATCTCGCTATAAAACTTGAGCAACTGTTGGCGCGCCGTCGCCGCTAAATGGTTGCCTGCGACCATTTCTTCCAGCCGCAGTTGAACCAAAATCCCGAAGGCGACTTTTTCACCGTGCAGGGTTTGGCGAGTCGGCGGTAAATGGGTTAGCCCATTGTGAACGGCATGGGCAGCCACAGTCCGGCACTGAGCGCCCCCCAAACCGCCAATCACCCCTGCCATCAGCACAGTCGCATCGACCACTTCTTGCCAGGTTTGGCTTTCCGGTTGCTCTAGGGCGATCGCCGCTTTCTGGAACAAAATATCCCGCAGCACCCGCGCCTGCTGGACGGCGGCAATCACCAAGGTGTCTTGGGAATGACCGCTGCTGACGGAAGCTTCGTACCACTTGGCTAAAGCATCGCCAATTCCGGCCACCAGGGTGCGATTGGAGGCGGTGGCAATGATCTGGTAGTCCAAAATCAATAAATCTGGGCAACGTAGCAGCCCGACATCATACTGGAAGGCGCCAGCCTCTGAATAAACGTTAGAGAGGGCTGTCCAAGCCGCACAGGTGGCGGCTGTGGTTGGAATTGTCACAACTGGCAACTGGCAATGATCGGCAATCAATTTGGCGGCATCAAGGGCTTTGCCGCCGCCTACCCCAATGATTAAATCGGCTTGATGTTCGACAACAGCCTGTCTGAGCTGAGCCAGACTCGTTTCACTGCAATCTTGTCCATAGGTAGCTGAGCCATAGGTCAGCCCTGCCAAAATTGGTGCTAATCGGGGCTGAACCACCGCCCCAGAGTGCTGACCGCTAATCACCAGCGGGCGCTGCCCCAACCTGGCGATCGCCGCTCCTGCCTGCGCTAAGACGCCCGCCCCCCGCATAACTTGGGTTGGAGCAATAGTGATGGTGGGAGCGGAACAGGAATTCACAGTCATAAAAGGCAGGAATGAAGCTTAAGGGCACTTAACCTAATTTTAAGAGTTTTCGGGCTGGGGTAAACGGGCCAAATTATCGGTGTAGAGCGTGACTTGCAGATTCGGGTCTTCCCGCACAAACAGCGATCGCTCGACCTGCCCTAAAACTAACGGCTCGGAGACTCCCGGTTCAGGATGCAGAATGGTTCTGGCTCTAATCGTCATTTGCTGTTGTCCCCGCCCCATTCGTCCGGGCGAAAATAAGTCGCTGGCGGCTTGGCGCAGGGTCGCTTCTAGCTCAGACTGGCTGATTTGTGGCGCAACAGCAATGACGGTTTGGCTGGCGCCAGTATCGTAAACCAACGTATATTTGCCTGCGCCCGGCACGATCGTATGTTGAAACGGCACCAAGCCGAGAGAAAACAGACCCGCTGTCAGCACACCAAAAAAGCCTGTTATCCCCACCAGCCGAAACCGAAAGCCCCACTTAAACAAAAAGGCAATTATGGCTAGCCCGGCCAAGCCGAGGGTGGCAAACCCAACCCAACGACCATAGGTAAAAAAATCTTCAGAACCAAACATGACTTTTTTCCTTCTAGTTAGACAACGAGGGGAGATGATCAGCATTTCCAGTGTGCAGCAATTTAATTGCCGCGATCGCTATTTTTCGAGCAAAATCTTGCTTATCCTTTCTAGCTGAGAATCCTCAGAGCAATTCCAATTGTTGAAGAATCAACGGCTGAGGCAGAGGGGCAATCCCCAGCAGACCTTTGATTTGAGGGGCAGCGTCGATCGACTGGCTCTTGTGCCAATCCAAACCTGGATCGGATCATTGATCAGCAATCCCTTAAGTCCTGATTAACTTCGTCGCCGCCCATCTGGCATCACCGTGCCCCGTAAATCGACTTCACTCAGGTTTGCTGCCCCTAAATCGGCGGCCGTTAGGTTAGCGCGTGTCAAATCTGATCGAGACAAATTGGCTCCGGTCAAGTTGGCATCCCCTAAATCAGCCCCGCTGAGATTAACCCCGCTCAGGTCAACTTTACTCAAACTCATGCCGCTAATAGTCGAACGATTAAGGCTGGCTCCACTCAGAGTGGCTCGACTCAAGTTAGCTTCACTTAAAGTTGAGCGACTCAGATTGGCTCCGGTTAGTTTAGCCCGACTCAGATTGGCTTCAATCAGATCAGCCCGGCTCAAATCAGCTTCGGTCAATTCTACTTCTCGCAAGTTAGCGCCGCTCAAATTAGCTCCTCTGAGGGTAACGCCGCTCAGGACTAGTCCGGCTAAGTTTGCTCCCCTTAAATCTGCTTGGCTCATGTCTGCCTTGTCCAAATTGGCACCACTCAGAATTGCCCCTCGCAAATTAGCACCTCGCAAATTCGTCCCCACGAGCTTCACCCTAGACAGGTTGGCTCCTGCCAGGTTGGCCCCAGTTAAGTCGGAACGACTAAGGTCAACATCCGTCAGGTTAGCCCCTGCCAAATTAGCCCCACTCAAGTCAACTTCGATTAGTTCTAGGTTAGTTAGGTCAGCATTAATCAATTGTGAACCGCTCAAATCGGCTTGATTTAAATTGGCTTGGCTCAGTTTGACCTCGCTAAAATCAACCCGGCTTAGATTGGCCGCACTCAGGTTGGTTCCATCCAAATTGGCCGACTTTAGGTTGGCTCCACTCAAGTTGGCTCCACTCAAATCGGCGGTGCTCAGATCAGCTTCCATTAAGTCAACGCGGCTCAGGTTGGCGGAGGTTAACTCAGTCCCGTGCAGATTGACTGCTCTTAAATCTGCGCCTTGCAAATTGATGCCGCTGAGGGCTAACCCGCGCAGGTCGGCTTTGACCAGATCAACCCGACTCAGGTCGGCTCCTTGTAAATTTGCCCCCCGCAGGATTGTCCCACTCAAGTCAGCTCGACTCAAATTAGCGCTGCTCAGATTTGCCCAGCTTAAGTCTGAGCAACTCAAATTGATCCCAATTAAGCTAGCCCCACTCAAGTCAATGTTGATCATGTTGGCGTTGACGAGTTCAGCCCCATTCAGCAGGGCTTGACTCAGCTTGGCCCCGCTCAAATTTGACCACTCTAGGTCAGCGCAAGATAGATTAATGCCCGTCAAATCAGCGCTGATTAGCTCGGCATGACTGAGGTACGCCCGGTTAAAATCTCGTTCTCCTGCTGCGTAGCGCTTTATAAGCTCATGGGCATCCATTGTGAATTACAGTCCCTGGTGTTAAGGCTGATTGCTCTTCCTTGCTCTACTATCGTGGTCATTTACGAATTAATTAATCAATGGACTTTGAGGGTTAGTTTCCACCTTAAAGTGATTAGATTTAGCTATAAATTAATAGACGATGACAAAGCGTGAATCAATTGATTCATGCTATTGCCTTCAGCATTGATAACCGATTGAATTTAGGTAGGGTTTGACATAGGCTATTTTGCTAGGTTGTGTACTCGGCATTGATCTTGACGTAGTCGTAGCTAAGGTCACATCCCCACGCTTTACCCGTGCCCGTACCACTACCAATACTGACACTGATAGTTACAGTGTTCCCACTTGCGGCTTGGTTTTTCATATAGTCACTGGCCGCCGGGCGATCGAATTCTAGGGGCTGCCCGCCGGTCATCATCAAGAAGTCTCCCAGCTTGATTTGGAGGTCTGTCTGGGTAAAGTGTGCGCCTGCCCGCCCCGCCGCAGCGGCAATCCGTCCCCAGTTGGGGTCACGCCCAAAAATGGCCGATTTGACCAGGGAAGAACCTGCTACGGTACGAGCGACTTGGCGAGCCGCTTTATTGTCAACCGCACCGCTGACCTGGACTTCAATCAGGCAGGTGGCCCCTTCGCCATCGCGGGCGATCGCCTTGGCTAGATAAATACACACCTCCGTTAGCATGGCTTCTAGCAAGTCGGCTTCTGGGCCAGGTTCAGTAATGGCTGGGGTGCGCGACTGCCCATTGGCCAGGGCCAGCAGGGTATCGTTGGTGCTGGTGTCGCCATCGACCGTAATTTGGTTAAAACTTTTGTCGGCGGCCCGACTCAGCATCTGCTGCCAAAGGTGAGGTGAAACTGCCGCGTCGCAGGTGACAAAGCTGAGCATTGTCGCCATGTTGGGGTGAATCATCCCCGATCCTTTGGCAATGCCACCAATGCGGACGGGCCGATCGCCAATTTTGGCTTCTAGCGCGATCGATTTTGTGACTAGGTCTGTAGTGACGATCGCTTGGGCTGCCTGATCAGAGCCTGTATCTGAGAGACTGGCGACCAAAGCTGGCATCGCTGCGGCAATTTTAGGCAGCGGAATTTGCTGCCCAATCACACCGGTCGAGGCGACGAGAACAGCATCTGGAGAAATTCCTAACCCCTCTCCCACCAGCTTGGCCTGCTCTAACACTGTCGTCCAACCTTGGCTACCCGTGGCGGCATTAGCTTGCCCAGCGTTGCAGAGAATGGCTTGGGCGCTCGATTTTTCGTCTAAGCGCTGGCGACAATAATCAACGCAGGCGGCTCGGACTTGGCTGGTGGTAGAGACTCCGGCGGCGATCGCCTCCACATCAGAGACAATCAAGGCCAAATCTGGCAAGCCAGATCGCTTTAGCCCTGCCTTGATACCAGCGGCTCGATATCCCTTGGGAGCGGTGACGCCACCAGAAATTTCCTGCCAGTCAGTCATGTCTCCTCCTGATACGTTGCGGTAGTGGTATTAAATTTCAGAACGACCCGCGCCCTAGAATTGCCTCTGACCGAGAGATTATAGCAATTCTTAACCCAGTCCCCTAGCTCTCTGAGATTGAGGTGGTCGCAACCCTTAACTTTAAGAGATTCTGATCTGCCTGCTCTCCCTTGAACCTGAATGCTAGGATCTATCTTTAACGCTAGGGGTGCCTGAATTGGTCAGGCTGAGATTAGACCCTTAGAACCTGAGTCCGGGTCATACCGGCGGAGGGAAGCTGTTACTCTGAGGAACTTAATATGCGGACTGAATGGGTTGCCAAGCGGCGTGGAGACAGCAATGTTTCCCAGATGTACTATGCCCGTCAAGGCATGATTACAGAGGAAATGAGCTACGTTGCCCAGCGAGAGAATCTGCCAGCAGATTTAATTCGGGCAGAAGTGGCGCGGGGGCGGATGATTATTCCGGCCAACATTAACCACACCAACTTAGAGCCAATGGCGATCGGGATTGCTTCTAAGTGCAAGGTCAATGCCAACATTGGTGCTTCTCCCAACTCGTCTAACCTGCAGGAAGAAGTTGATAAGCTGCACCTGGCCGTCAAGTATGGCGCCGATACGGTGATGGATCTATCGACTGGCGGCGGTAATTTAGATCAAATTCGGACGGCAATTATTCAGGCTTCGCCCGTCCCGATCGGCACCGTGCCGATTTACCAGGCCCTAGAGAGCGTGCATGGAGCGATCGAAAAGCTAACTCCCGACGACTTTTTGCATATCATCGAAAAGCACGCTCAGCAAGGGGTGAGCTATCAAACGATTCATGCTGGAATTTTGATTGAGCATCTGCCGCTGGTTAGAAATCGGATTACCGGCATTGTTTCCCGTGGCGGCGGCATTTTGGCCCGCTGGATGCTGCATCATCACAAGCAAAACCCGCTCTACACGCATTTTCAAGACATTATCGAAATCTTTAAGCGCTACGATGTCTCGTTTAGTTTGGGCGATTCTTTGCGCCCTGGCTGCACCCACGATGCTTCTGATCCGGCCCAACTAGCGGAGCTAAAAACCCTGGGACAGTTGACCCGCCAAGCTTGGCAAGATGACATTCAGGTGATGGTGGAAGGACCTGGGCATGTGCCGATGGATCAGATTGAATTCAACGTCCGCAAGCAGATGGAAGAGTGCTCAGAAGCGCCCTTCTATGTGCTGGGCCCATTGGTGACGGACATTGCGCCTGGCTATGATCACATTACTTCAGCGATCGGGGCTGCGATGGCCGGCTGGTATGGCACTGCCATGCTCTGTTACGTCACCCCGAAAGAGCACTTGGGCCTGCCGAATGCTGAAGATGTGCGGAATGGGCTGATCGCCTACAAAATTGCCGCCCATGCCGCCGATATTGCTCGGCACCGGCCGGGAGCGCGCGATCGCGATGACGAACTCTCACACGCTCGCTATAACTTCGACTGGAATCGTCAGTTTGAACTCTCGCTTGACCCTGAACGGGCCCGCGAGTACCACGACGAAACTCTACCGGCCGACATCTACAAAACCGCTGAATTTTGCTCAATGTGTGGGCCAAAGTTCTGCCCGATGCAAACCAAGGTTGACGCTGATGCCCTGACTGAATTGGAGAAATTTCTGGCCAAAGAGCCAGTTGCCCAAGCCTAGCTCAATTATTCCAATCCAAAGGGATTTCAAGCAGCATCGCTGCTTGAAATCCCTTTAATTTTTTTAATTTAATTCAGCCTGCGGCCAGAGATAAATCAAGCCAGAGATTAGGGTTAGGGCGATCGCCACTCCATAGATTGCCAGAACCCAAGGCTGCCAGGTCGGAGCTAGGGGCGCAATCAAGAGAGAAATCGCCAGAATTTGAGTCACGGTTTTAGCTTTTCCCCAAAGGTTTGCGCCTGTAATTTGGGTTTGGTTGACTCGCCAACCAGCGATCGCTAATTCCCTAGCCAAAATCATAAATACGCTCCAGCCCGGAATTTGATCTAGCTCCACTAATGCCAGCAGGGGAGCCAGCACCAGCAGCTTATCCACCAGCGGGTCTAGAAATTTACCAAGGTCTGTCACCTGATTGAAGCGGCGGGCCCAATAGCCATCTAGCCAGTCTGTCAAAGCGGCAATCAAAAATATTCCCAGACATCCCCAGCGAACTTGCTCGGTCGGAGTTTCCTGTAAGCCGTAAAGCAAGATCGGTACCGCCAGGAGTCGAGATAGCGTAATCCAAGTTGCAAAAGTCACAGAACTTAGCGACTCCACGAAATTCAACAATTCAAGGCATTTGATGAGATTTTGTCTATTTCTATGCTAGCAAGATTTAGTATTTAGCTGAGCCTATGTTTATTCTTGTTTAACGAGCTGCTTGACGACTGTTGCTGATTCCAGTGCCTCCGCTTTGAGACTTAATCTATGGAAATACAGTTCAGCATAACTTTAAACTAATGCTTAACAGATCCTAAGCCCGAAAAGCGCCAATTTATTTACACAAATCTATGTATGAAAAGCAACTTTTCTAAGTGTGTGAAAAAGTCAACAATTGATAATCCAAACCTATATAAACATTAAGAATCTTCAAAGCAGAAATGATTGCCTTTTGACTCAATTAAGCTGATTCTAATAGAAGTAGCACCTGAGCAAAAATCAAGTATCGCAGCCCTCGTCACGTTTTTGGCAAGACTTTAAGGTTGCGATTGTAGAAAGCTAAAGTTTGGCTGTGGCTTGAGATTTTTAAAAGGCACTGAGTTACATCACTGTTACATCACTCCAGGTTGGAATTACTTAAGAGGAAGCAAGATCTATGTCTTATGCGCAAACGAGAACCCAGGCTAAGGCTGGGTATAAAGCCGGGGTTCAAGACTACCGGCTCACTTACTACACCCCAGACTACACGCCCAAAGATACTGATGTTCTGGCAGCCTTTCGTGTAACTGCTCAGCCTGGCGTTCCGTTTGAAGAAGCTGGTGCTGCCGTGGCAGCCGAATCTTCAACTGGTACCTGGACAACCGTCTGGACTGACCTCCTGACCGACCTCGATCGCTACAAAGGTCGCTGCTACGATGTCGAACCCGTCCCTGGCGAAGAAAACCAGTTTATTGCCTACATTGCCTATCCGCTGGACTTGTTTGAAGAAGGCTCTGTCACCAACCTGCTGACCTCTTTGGTCGGTAACGTGTTTGGGTTCAAGGCCCTGAAAGCGCTCCGGTTAGAAGACCTGCGGATTCCGGTTGCCTACCTGAAGACTTTCCAAGGCCCACCCCACGGGATTCAGGTTGAACGCGACAAAATCAACAAATACGGTCGGCCGCTGCTGGGCTGTACGATTAAGCCCAAGCTTGGTTTATCGGCCAAGAACTATGGTCGTGCCGTCTATGAATGTCTGCGCGGTGGTCTTGACTTTACCAAAGATGACGAAAACATCAACTCGCAGCCCTTCCAACGCTGGCGCGATCGCTTCCTGTTTGTGGCTGATGCCATCCATAAAGCGCAAGCTGAAAGTGGTGAAATCAAAGGTCACTACCTAAACGTGACGGCTGGCACCTGCGAAGAAATGATGAAACGGGCTGCCTTCGCCAAAGAACTCGACATGCCGATCATCATGCACGACTTCTTGACCGGTGGTTTTACGGCCAATACGAGCCTGGCTCACTACTGCCGTGACAATGGTTTGCTGTTGCACATTCACCGCGCCATGCATGCTGTGATTGACCGTCAGAAGAACCACGGGATTCACTTCCGCGTTTTGGCCAAATGCTTGCGGATGTCTGGCGGCGACCACATCCACACCGGCACGGTTGTCGGCAAGCTGGAAGGGGAAAAAGGGATCACAATGGGCTTTGTTGACCTGCTGCGGGAAAACTACGTTGAGCAAGACCGCTCCCGTGGGATTTACTTCACCCAAGACTGGGCCTCAATGCCCGGTGTGATGGCGGTTGCTTCTGGTGGGATTCACGTTTGGCACATGCCAGCCCTAGTGGAAATCTTTGGCGATGACTCCGTGCTGCAATTCGGTGGTGGCACCTTGGGCCACCCCTGGGGTAATGCGCCTGGTGCAACGGCTAACCGGGTGGCCCTGGAAGCCTGCGTCCAAGCTCGGAACGAAGGGCGTGACCTGATGCGGGAAGGTGGCGACATTATCCGGGAAGCTTGCCGCTGGAGTCCTGAGTTGGCGACTGCTTGCGAACTCTGGAAAGAAATCAAGTTCGAGTTTGAGGCAGTCGATACCATCTGATCTGGGATACATCAAGCAGGATGAGGGATCGATCGGTTATTTTCCTTCTCTCATCCTCTATCCCTCGTCTGGCGGGAGTCGGCTATGGATCTCAAGCAAATTGCTAAAGATACGACCAAAACGCTCATTAGCTACATGACTTATCAGGCAATGCGGGTTGTATTAGCTCAAATTGACGAAACTGAACCTAAGCGAGCCTACTGGCTGCATCAGTTCTCCGCCCGGCAAAGCATCCAAGATGGTGAAGCCTACCTGCAAGCCCTATTTAGGGAAGAGCCAAGGCTAGCCTTTCGGATTCTGACTGTTCGGGAAAGTATTACCGAACAGGTGGCTGATTATCTGCCAGAGATGCTGCGGACTGGGATTCAAGCAGCCAATATTAAGCAGCGAACTCAGCAATTAGAGCGGATGACGCAGATTGACCCGACTGCTTCTAGTACCCACCCAGAGCAAGAGCCTGAAAGTCCTTGACCGTTAACTCCTAACTTCTCGTTCAACCCATTTTTACCGAGGATTCTCATGAAGACCCTACCTAAAGAGCTGCATTACGAAACTTTTTCCTATTTGCCTCCGCTCACCGATGCTCAAATTGCGCGGCAGATTCAGTACACGATTGACCAGGGCTATCATCCCTGTGTGGAATTCAACGAAAATTCTGACGCTGAAATCTACTACTGGACGATGTGGAAGCTGCCCCTGTTTAGCTGCAATAGCCCTCAAGAAGTACTGAACGAAGTTCAACAGTGCCGCTCTGAGTACCCTAACTGTTACATTCGCATTGTCGCTTTCGATAACATCAAGCAGTGCCAGGTAATGAGCTTTATTGTGCATAAGCCTGGAGCACCGAGTAGTAATGGTGGTGGATATCGCTACTAGAGTTGCACTGATCGCGATTTGCGCTTAATACAGTAGGCTTTCGGTTTCCGAAAGCCTACTGTTCTGATCTGGCTAAACTGCTGCGTAAGTTGATAACGCTGGCTAGAGATTTGAAGGCAAAAGCGATCAAAATTCTGGCTTTAATGTCTGATATGCTGATTCAAGTCATTGGCTATATCAATCAATAGCTATGTTGTTGAGATAGCAAAAGAGCGTTACTCCAGTTGAATTAATCAAGCTTGGGGTGAGGATTAGGGATGAGTCGAATGCATGGGTTGGTTGGGCGTCGTGATCTCTTGCGTTTGGTAGGAGTTGGAGGCATTGGATTGGCGGCCACTGCTGCTAGCAGTCTGCTTTGGACACCAGAACAGGCGGTTTCTCAACAACCATCACCTGTACCCACCAAACCTGAGCCTGTTTCTTCTGACGAAGCTTTGAAGCTCATTCTGGAAGGGAATCAGCGCTTTGTTGAAGATAGACGGCAAACCCCAAATCAATCTCGGCTGCGGTTACAAGAAACTGCTGTAGCCCAGTATCCATTTGCATCTATTTTAGGCTGTGCAGATTCCAGAGTGCCAGCAGAAATTGTTTTTGATCAGGGCTTGGGGGATTTGTTTGTTGTCCGGGTTGCAGGTAATGTTGCAAGCCAAACTGCGATCGGCAGCTTAGAATTTGCTTCGGCGGTTTTAGGTTCTCAACTGATTATGGTGTTAGGGCATAAGAAATGTGGGGCTGTATCTGCTGCCATTAAAGGTGATCCATTGCCCGGTAGAATTGGCATTTTTGTGGAAGAAATTAAGCCAGCCGTTGAGAAGGTAAAGTTTAAAACGGGCGACATCCAAGAAAATGCGGTGATTGCGAATGTCCAATATCAAGCTACTGCCTTAGCAGAACGCTCCACAATTCTGAGTGGTTTGATTAAGGAAGGAAAACTCAGAATTGTTGGCGGCACCTACGACCTCCAGACAGGTCAAGCGACGATTGTGACCTAAACGTAGCCGCTCAAAGACGAAGTTATCTGAACGTATTTATCTGAGCCGATTTCATAGCCTCCTATTTGTTCATCAACTTTGGTTTGATGGAACAATCGCCTGCTTGACTCAGCACAATCCCATTCCTCAATCCTTTCTTAACAGACTATTAAAGCCAGTAGTCAAGGGAAGTTGTGGTCGGATGATCAGCGATCGCATACGATCCCAGGTATAAAGATCCATTTTGCAACCCCTTCTCGACTGAGATCGGTGAAGCTGAATCCCTTAGATCTAATTTAAAGAAGGGTTTTTGAGGAAATCCAAAAATATGCCTAAATTGAATGTTCTGCGTCAAGGCTTGGCTGCTTCCCTGCTAGCAACAGCCCTAACCACAGGTGCAATTCTCTGTGAGACGGTAAAACCGAACGCCATAGCTCAACCCGCCCCGACCTATCCAGAGCCAGCCCAGGAAGTACGCTTAACCCAAGCTGGGTTGCTGGGTTTGCCTGCTTGGGGCTATCCCGTCGCAGCAGTGGTGGTATTTCTCGTCTTCTTGCCACAGTTGGGTTGGGTGGCTGGGCTAATTGTGATTGGTGAGCGAGAAGTTGGGGTTGTAACCAAAAAGTTCTCCGCTAAAAGCTTGCCGGCCGGGCGGCTGATCGCTCTGAATGGCGAAGCCGGTTTGCAAGCCGACACCTTAGCTCCCGGCTGGCATTTTGGCTACTTCCCCTGGCAGTTTAGTATCCGCAAAGAGCCAGTTGCGATCATTCCCCAAGGCGAAATTGGTTTGATTTTAGCCAATGACGGCGCAACAATTCCCCCCGATCGGATTTTGGCCAAAACCGTTGTATGTGAAGATTTTCAGAATGCCCGCCAGTTTCTACTCAACAAGGGTGAAAAAGGACGGCAGTTGGCGATTTTAACGGCGGGCACCTATCGAATTAATACAGCCCTGTTTGAAATTATTACATCTAGCAATGCGACCAAGCATGGGATGAGCCAAACTGATTTGAAAGTCCAAACAGTGCAGCCAGAAGCCGTCGGGATTGTCACCACCCTAGATGGGATGCCGATCTCGGAAGGTGAAATTGCTGGGGCGGTGATTCCTGACCACGAAAACTTCCAAAAGACGCAACTGTTTATCGATGGCGGCGGGCGGCGGGGGCTGCAAGAACAGGTGATTCTGTCGGGTTCCTGGAACCTCAACCCTTGGTTCGTCAAGGTACAGCAGACGCCGATGACTGAGGTGCCGATCGGCTATGTCGGTGTGGTGATTTCCTTTGTCGGGGAATCGCAAAAAGATATCAGCGGCGACGCTTTCACCCACGGCAACTTGGTCAACAAAGGCGATAAAGGGGTTTGGGTGGAACCCCTCTATCCCGGCCGGCATCCGCTGAATACCCACATCATGAAAATGGAATTGGTGCCGACGACCAATATTGTGCTCAACTTCACGGCTCGATTTAGCGGCGAACACGGCTACGACACGGAACTTCATGCCCTCAAGCTGCTGTCGTTTGATGGCTTCACCTTTGAGCTAGAAGTGTTCCAGGTGATTCACGTCGGCGCACTGGATGCCCCGAAGGTGATTTCTCGGCTTGGTTCAATGCAAAATCTGGTCGATCAGGTGCTGCGGCCGATTGTCGGCAACTATTTCCGCAACTCGGCCCAGGAATATACGATTCTAGATTTTCTGATTGCCCGCAGTGAGCGGCAGGCAGAAGCGGCCGAGCACGTCCGGCAGGCCTTGCGGGCCTACGATGTCCAGGCGGTGGATACGCTGATTGGGCTAATTACTCCACCCCCTGAGCTAATGCAAACCCTCACCGATCGCAAAATTGCCCAAGAGCAGCAAAAAACCTATGAAGTCCAGCGCCTAGCCCAAACCCAACGCCAAGAGCTAGTGCGTGAAACCACCCTGGCGGATATTCAAACCCAAGTCGTCACGGCAGAGCAAGGGGTCAAAATTGCAGAGCTGCAAGCGACGGCCAAAGTCAAGCAGGCAACTGGGGAAGCCGAGTCAATTCGAGTCACCGGCGAGGCTAAAGCCGATGCCTATACGGCGGGGGTGAATGCCCTCGGTGCCCAAGCCTACACCGCCCTCCAACTGATGCAGGTGATTGGCGATCGGCAAGTCCGAGTCGTGCCGGATGTCTCGGTCAGCGGTCAAAACGGCGGCGGCTTACTGGACGCAATGATGGGCATGCTGGTTTTGAATCAGACCAAAGATCCCTCAGGCAACGGCGGCATCCCTCAGCCAGCGATCGCAAAACCTGATTTGGCAAAGCCGGCGATTGTCAATGGTCAAGTCGTTGAGCCAATCATTGATCCGAGTGAGCAGGGCTGATTTGGCCGCCTATTGCCTGCAACTGGGCTGTCTGGAGCCAAAAAATCTGGTGGAAGCTTTATCCTGCCATGCCTGCGGCTCCAGCTTATTGCTG
The DNA here is from genome assembly GCA_019359715.1 of Aphanocapsa sp. GSE-SYN-MK-11-07L. Classification (GTDB taxonomy): domain Bacteria; phylum Cyanobacteriota; class Cyanobacteriia; order Thermosynechococcales; family Thermosynechococcaceae; genus JAHHGS01. The sequence goes on from JAHHGS010000123.1 coordinate 27,472, forward strand.
CGCGATCGCTATCGGGCTGTCCAATTACTCGGAGCAGGCGGATCGGGCAGAACATTTTTAGCGATCGATGAGCTGCGATCGGGGTTAACTTGCGTGATCAAGCAATTGCCCTTCTGCCAGTCTGGCCAGCCGCTCGCTCAAAAACTCGAACTATGGCGGTTATTGGGGCAGCATCCGCAACTGCCGTCCTGCTTAGATGGGTTTGAGCAAGCAGGCTGCTGGTATCTGATTCAGGCATATATTGTCGGTCAGACCTTAGCCACCAGCTTGGCAAAAAACATTCACTTCAATCCGGCTGATATTTGGCAAATTCTGACCAACCTCTTGCCCGTGCTGGAGTTTATCCATGCCCAAGGCACAGTTCATGGAGATCTGAAACCGGAAAATATTATTTGTCGATCGCCCATCACCGCTGGCTTAAACAGGGTCAGTTTAGACGACTTGGTTTTGGTTGATTTTGGCTCAGTCCAATTGCTGTCAACCCTTGGGGGTAATCCCGCCCCCATCGTCGGCAGTCCTGAATATGCAGCCCCAGAGCAACTGGAAGGCCAGCCCAGCTTGGGCAGCGACCTCTACAGCCTGGGGGTAATTTGCATTCACCTGCTGACGGGGATGCGACCATTCAATCTGTTTGAAGTAGCCAATCACCGTTGGGTTTGGCAAAGCTATTGGCTGACTGAACCCAGCACTGCCAAAGCAGAGCTAGAAAACCAGCAGTTGTCCCAATTTCTCGATCGCCTGATTGCGCCTGACCTCAGCCAGCGGTTTGGCTCCGCCACAGCGGCGATCGCCGCTCTCTCAAAAATCAGCGGTCGTAAAGTCAAACCTGCTCCGTCTGTGCAATCACAATCACCAGGCTGGACCTGCACCGCGACTCTGACCGGCCATGCTGGGCTGTTTGCCAATGTCAACGCAGTGGCAATTGCGCCGGATCAAACCCTGCTTGCCAGCGCCAGCGATGACAAGACGATTCGGCTCTGGGATTTGCCCACTGGCAAAGCTGGGCCTGTTTTGCGCGGGCACAGCCAATTTGTCCGCTCCGTTGCCTTTCATCCCCACGATCGCAGCCAATTGGTCAGCGGTAGCCGCGATCGCACCCTCAAACTTTGGCATTTGCCTACCCCAACCGAAATTCAGACCTTGAGCGGGCATCAAAATGCCGTCAATGCCGTGGGTTACGCTCCTGATGGGCAGACAATCGCCAGCGGCAGCGCTGATAAAACCGTCAAACTCTGGGATGCCCAGACGGGTGAACTAATCGCATCTTTACAGGGGCACAGCTTGGGCGTGAGCGCGATCGCTTTTAGTCCCCTACTCACAGATCCAGATCAGCCGCCGATTTTAGCCAGCGCCAGCGCTGATGCCACTGTCAAGCTATGGGAGTTAGAGCCGCTAACCTGTATCGCCACTTTGGTTGGACATTTACAAGCTGTGCAAGCCGTTGCCTTTAGCCCCGATCGGCAATGGCTGGCAACGGGCGGCGAAGACCGGACAATTCGGATTTGGAATACGAGTTCTTGGGGCTGCGATCGCATTTTATCCGGGCATCCCTGGAGTATTTCATCCCTGGTCTTTACCGCCGACAGCCAGATCCTGCTCAGCGCCAGTTGGGATCACGCCGTCAAACTCTGGCAAGTCAAAACAGGGGCAGAAATTGGGCGGCTAGTCGGTCATACCGATGTGGTGAGTGATGTGGCAATCGCTCCCGACCAAAATCTGATTGTGACCAGCAGTCACGATCAAACCATCAAGCTCTGGCAGCGGAATCAGGAAATTATTCAACCAACAAGATCCCGCTGGCGGGACTGAAACTAACACTGGTGCCACCATTGATCAGCGCGATCGCCGAAGATAGTCTAGGAAGCCATCGAGATGCCGGGGCTGTTGTATTTTGGCGGGGCAGTCAATATCTGCGGCGCAGCGCTCAAAAAAATTCAAGCCTGCGATTTGTTGAAGGATGGGCAAGGATGATTAGGGCGAGAATCACGATGAGCGGCTGATTACCTTTAAGCAACTCGCCCAAGTAGAACCCTTGCCAGAAAAAGTAAGACATTTTGGTTAGCCACTCAGGAGACAAAGCAATGACAACGATAACCCTGCATTCCCACGTTGGCTCAGATGGAGTTTTAGATTTGAAAGTCCCAATAGACCTCAAAAACACCGATTTAGAAGTCACAGTTACTATCAAAGCCATCCCGCCCAAACTCGACAGAGATCTGGGTGTGGATAAGGGCTGGCCAGAAGCATTTTTTGCAGAAACAGCAGGTTCAATTCCCGATCTAGAGCGCCCGCCCCAAGGTGATTATGACCTGCGCGAAGCCCTATGAGATACCTGCTCGATACGAATGCCTGCATTCATTATCTGCGATTTCTAAACTCGTCCGTCGCCCGTAAGATGGCAACTCTACAACAATTGGCCCGTTTGATTCACTAATTGCCGCGATCGCCTTGTCCCACAATCTGATCCTAGTCACGCACAATACGGGTGAGTTCAGTCGGGTTGAAGGTCTATCCTTGGAAGACTGGCAAATTGAAACTCTATAGATTTCCAACCAACAAGATCCCGCTGGCGGGACTGAAATATTGTGAAAGTGACTCTGGCTAGGCTCTGAGAGAGCAAACTCTTCCTCAGCTTCAGCTTTCCGATAATGGCTATATATTGATGAAGTAACTTTAGCGACAGTCAGCTTGCTCAACTCTAAATTTTTGGAGAGACAGCCCGTCAGTCGTTGCTAAAATTAAATCTCAAACTCTCGATTTTGCTGCGATCGTTGCGGGGGCGATCCTCAGAGCATAGTTCTTCTCGGAAACTTTTTCCGAGAAAATTACTCAAGCATTATTAAGAAACCTCACTAGACGTCACAAGGGTGTCTGACCTCTATCCCTCAGTTATGGCAGTCGCGGCTGAAATTGAAGATTCATACTTTCTGTCTCCCCTCCAGCAGGGCATGCTGTTTGAAAGTTTGTACGGACAGCAGCTTGGCGTAAACATTGAGCAAGTGGTTTGTACTTTGCCTGAAAAACTTGAGGTTGACTTGCTTAAGCAAGCCTGGAGCCAAGTTTTAGAGATGCATCCAGTCCTCAGAACCAGCTTCGAGTGGAGCAGCCTGGAGCAGCCAATTCAAAAAGTCCATCGCAGCCTGCAACTCCCCTGGACTGAATACGATTGGCGAGACCGATCGGCTGACCAGCAAGCCGAACAACTTCAAACCTTCCTAAACCGCGATCGCCAGCAGGGATTTAGGCTGACTGAAGCGCCGCTGTTCCGGTTGACGCTGTTCCGGTTGGGCGAAACTAAATATCAACTGGTGTGGACGTTTCACCATCTTCTTTTGGATGGGCGATCGCTGACTTTGCTGCTGCAAGAGGTATTTGACCTCTACGATGCCGTTTGTCGCGGTCAAAATTTACCCCTGAAACCTGCTCGTCCTGATTATCGGCAGCACATTGACTGGCTACAACAGCAGGATGTTGCAGCCGCCAAGGGTTTTTGGCAGGAATTACTCGCTGGATTTGCTTCACCAACTCCTCTGCCCCTGAGTGCTAGGCACTTGCCCGATCGCTCAACGGGGGAGAAAGCATCCATCTATCTGTCGGCAGCATTGACGGCAGGCTTACAGACGTTCGCGCAGCAGCATGGATTCACCCCCAATACCCTGATTCAAGCAGCTTGGGCCCTGCTGCTCAACCGCTATAGCGGCCAGGAAGATGTGGTGTTTGGGGCAACCAGAGCCTGTCGTCATTCCGGTTTGCTCGGAGCCGAGTTGATGATTGGTTTGCTGATCAATACGCTGCCAGTCAGGGTGCAGATGCCGGCGACAGCCTCCCTGATTCCTTGGCTGCAAGCGTTGCGATCGCAGCACCTGAGCATCAGAACATACGAACACACCCCGCTGGCGAATGTGCAAACCTGGAGCGAGGTGCCGCCTGGGATTCGGCTATTTGAGAGTATTGTCGTCTTTGAAAACTATTTACTGAACACAAAACTGCAACAGCAGGGCGGGCTTTGGCAAAATCGAGACGTTCAACAATTCGAGCAGCCCTTCTATCCCCTGGTCTTGCTGGCGGGTTTGGGCTGCCAGTTGCGATTAAAAATTCTCTACGATCCTCGCCAGTTTGAGCCAGCAGCCGTCGATCGGATATTGGGCAACCTGCAAACCCTGCTGGCAGGCATGGTGGCCAATCCCGATCAATCGATCGCTAGCTTGCCGATTTTATCTCCAGCCGAACGCCAGCAGTTGCTCTCGGTCGAGTCAAATGCTACGGATGTTGCTTACCCCGATCATCTCTGTCTGCATCACTTGTTTGAAGCTCAAGTCGCCAGTCAGCTTCAGGAGATTGCCGTTACCTGCGCTGGGCGGTCGCTTTCCTATCAGGAACTTAATCAGCAAGCCAATCAAGTCGCCCATGCCCTCCAAAAACTGGGCGTCGGGCCAGAAGTTCCCGTCGGCATCTGTCTGGAGCGATCGCTAGCGATGGTGGTTGGGCTGCTGGGGATTCTGAAAGCAGGCGGGGCTTACGTGCCCCTAGATCCAACTTATCCAGCCGCTCGGCTAACCCATATTGTTGCAGATTCTCAGGTGGCGATCGTCCTGACTCAAACAAGTTTACTGCCCTGTTTCCCAGCCGAAACCATCACAACTCTCTGTCTTGATCAGTTGCAGGCTGAATTGGTCAGTCAATCCGTCGAAAACCCGGCCAGCTTAGTCACGACTGGTAATTTGGCTTATATAATCTATACCTCTGGCTCAACCGGCCTGCCAAAAGGGGTTTTGATTGAGCATCGGGGGGCCGTCAACACGATCCTTGACATCAATCGTCGGTTTCAGGTTGGCGCGGGCGATCGCGGGCTGGGCGTCTGTTCGCTCAATTTTGATCTGTCGGTGTTCGATATTTTTGGCTTACTGGCAGCCGGGGGCAGGATAGTCTTACCAAAACCCGCTAGCTTACCGGAGCTAAGTGACTGGATTACCTTGATGCAGCAAGAGCAGATTACGCTTTGGAACTCCGCTCCGCCAGTGCTGCAAATGGTTGCCGACTATCTGGGCGATCGCGGTCTGACCCTGCCAGCCTCGCTGCGCCTCGTGCTGCTGAGTGGAGATTGGATTCCGATCTCTCTCCCAGGTTTGGTGCGCCAACTCAAACCAGCAAACAGTCCGGTCGAAATCATTAGCCTGGGTGGGGCAACGGAAGCTTCGATTTGGTCGATCGCCTACTCGATTCAGGCGATTGATCCAAACTGGAAAAGTATTCCCTACGGTCGCCCCTTGACCAATCAGCAATTTTATATTCTTGACTCTCAGGGGGATTTAGCGCCTTTAGGAGCGATTGGCGAGCTTTACATTGGTGGGCAGGGCGTGGCGCGCGGCTATCACAATCGTCCTGACTTAAATGCCAGCAAATTTAGGCCTGACCCCTTTCGTCAGTTAGGGGGTGGGCAGCTTTATCGGACGGGCGACTTGGGCCGCTATCTGCCCGACGGCAATATTGAATTTTTGGGTCGAATCGACGGTCAGGTGAAGATCCGGGGGTTCCGAGTGGAGTTGGCAGAGATTGAAACCGTCTTAAGCCAGCACCCTAAGATTCGGCAATCCACAGTCCTGCTCCGAGAGGATGAACCGGGTAAGCAATCTTTGGTGGCTTATCTCGTCGCTGCTGAGGCTCCTGCCAGCAATGAACTTCGCCAGTTCTTGCAGCTCAGATTACCTGAGTACATGATTCCCGCCAGCTTTGTCTGGTTAACATCGCTTCCCCTCACCCCGAATGGCAAAATTAACCGTCAGGCATTGCCTTTGCCAGACTTGACGGATCAGGTACTAGCAGCAGCAACAGCCTATCTTGCTCCGCGCACCCCCGTCGAGCAGGCGCTAACCCAAATTTGGCAGAACGTTTTGGGAGTTGAACCGATTGGTGTCAAAGACAACTTTTTCGCCCTTGGCGGTCATTCCCTCTTAGCGGTGCGGATGCTGACTCAGATTGAAAGTCAATTTGGCAAATGCCTGCCGATTACAACCCTGTTAGGCTGCGCCACAATTGAAGCAGTATCAAATCTAATCCTCGATAGCCAGGAAGCAGATCTGGCAAGTAATCTGGTTGTTCTCAATCGGGGAGGAAGTAAACCTCCCCTATTTTGTCTTTACGGTATTTTGCTCTATCAAGCATTGGCCAATCATTTGCATCCTGAGCAGCCTGTTTATGGGATATACCTGCAAGAGGAAGTTGAGCTGTTGAAGGCAGGCAAGATTGAAGCGTTTATGGCTAAGTTTTCCAATCTTGTTGGGGTCGCAACTCGATGCTTAGAGATGATTCGGACGCTGCAACCCCAAGGGCCCTACTATCTAGCCGGTGCGTCCTTAGGGGGAGCGATCGCCTATGAGATCGCCCAACAATTACAGGCCGCTGGAGAACAGGTGGCGCTCGTGGCGATGATAGATACCTATAATCCCAATTGCGATCGCCGTCAGCCCTGGCACCAGCGCTGGCAGACCCATCGAGCATTACTGGCTAAGTATAAGTTGTCCTATCTGTGGCAAAAAACACTCCTCCAGCAGCAGGGTGCGACCTCAACTTGATTTAGGAAGTAAAAGGTGCTAATCCTAGGGAAACAATTTAGGCGGGAAAACTATGGCAGCACGATTAATCAGTGTTGAGGGAGGTCAAGTCAAGATAGAAGTGACAA
>JAHHGS010000124.1 GCA_019359715.1 Aphanocapsa sp. GSE-SYN-MK-11-07L
GTTGTTCAATGGGAGTGCCTTTCGGGTTCAGCGGTTGCAGGAGGGATGAATCGGATCCGCTTGATCCTCTCTTACAACCTGCTATCCGGCAAGCAAATCCATTAATCCTGGCAAGCTTGCACTTAGCTCCCCTATTGGTGCCAAATGTCTGTATACACAGCTACATATTTTAATGCGCTTACCCTGCGTAAATCACTGATGGATTTATTGCACTACCAGGTGGATTAGGAGCACTAGTAGAGAAAGTAATAAATTATGCAACATAGTGCCCACCAAGTTTTAGGTCAGCATCTTGTTGGGTGAACCTCCAATCAATGGTCTTTCTCAAGCGATTTCTGGGCATTTTCCAAGCGTTAACCTGGTCAACCAATTCGGTTTCCGTGGGAATTCTACGGTTGAGGCATTGCTTGTCAAGAATGCCGATTTCAATCTCAGCCATGTTCAACCAACTTCCATGCTTGGGGGTGTAGTGAAACTGAACTCGGCGGAGTAACCTTTCTGCCCGTTTGGCACCCAGAACATCCACGAAGGCACTTGCAAAGTGAATATTGAGGTTATCGACGACCAAATGCACGATTTTGGCATGACGATAGCGCCCTGGCAAAAGGTGACGAATAAAGTGGACAAAGTCGGCTTTCTTGCGCTGACCGGTCACTTGAACCTGTCGCCACCCCGCCAGCGGTTCGACAGCAACAAACAGATTTCGCACCCCAATGCGTTCATACTCAAAGTCCATTTTGCGGCACCATTCAGGTTTGACCCCTAAGTCTGGACGCTATTGAGCTAACAACTGCTTACTCTTTTCATCCACGCAAACGACGGGTTCCTCGACCCTGGAGGGACGCTCGTAGAGGTCAAGAACCTCATACATTCGCTCCCGATATTGAGCGGTGAGTTCGCCAATACACCACATCGCTTTTAGCCAAGGCTTACAGCGTTTTTTTTAGCACTTGACGGATGGTTGCCTGGCTGACGGTGCTTAACACCTTTGTTTGAGAGCGAACGACTTCGGTCAGGAAGGCTAAACTCCACTGTGAATAGCCCTGTGGCGGTTGACTGCAGGCTAGAGCAACACTCTCTGCTTCCGCTTTAGCGTCATAGTGCTTGGGTCGTCTAGGGCGCTTTTGGTCATCTAGCGCCTGTTCGAGTCCTCCCTTGAGATACCGTTGCCGCGTTCGCCAAATGCGGGTTCGCTCTAAATTCAACACTTCAGCGATCTGGCAATCGGGTACGCCATGATCAAGGGCAAGCAGCATCTGAACTCGCTGTAGCAGCCGGACTGAGCAGAACCCAAGAGAACCAATCGCTTGCAAACGCTCACGTTCTTTTGCAGTTAGGTGAATTTCAACTCGGCGCATAACCAGTTTATATGTTGCATAATTTCTTACTCAGTGTACTAGAAGAGTTTTGCGAAGTTGGATGAACCTATCCCACTAATGATATTATAGAGAGTGAAACGATCACTAAAAACCAATGGCAGGACGATTTGAAGGATTGAGTGACTTGGAGTGGAAACTCTTCGCAGATCTGTTTCCAGAACCAGAAAAAAGAAGTAAAGGGATGCCCCATGCCCCCTTTCGATTCGTGATCAATACCTTGCTGTACATTCTCATTACCGGATGTCGCTGGTGCGATGTTCCAAGAGAGGGACAGTGGGCATCAAAAAGTAGTGCCCATCGATGGTTGAAACGTTGGTCTGAAGATGGCACCTTAGAGATTCTCGAGCACAGAGTCCTTAATCTCGCCCAAGAGAAGGGACTGATTCAGTGGGAGTATGGAGCCATAGACGGCTCTTTTTCCCCCTGGAAAGGGTGGGGGTGAGGGGGTTAACTATGGACATCAAGGCAAAGGGATTTTGATTCATCTGATCACCGATGGCAATGGAATGCCCATGAGTGCTTGCACAACCCCGGCCAATGGAGATGAGCGTCAACAAGTATTACCCTTGTTAGACCGGATTAAAATTAGGACGGCTCCTGTGGGTAGACCCAAAAAACGCTTTAAGGTGATCGCAGCGGATAAAGGCTATGATGCCCGATGGCTGCGAGAAAAACTCCGCAAACGGGGAATACGAGGTCAGATCGCGAAGCGGCAACGGCGAGGCAACAAACCGCTAGGCAGACCGATTCAAATGTCCGTGCCACGGTTTCAGCAAGAGAGGTGTTTTGCTTGGCTCCAACGCAAGTATCGAAGATTGGTTGTTCGGTGGGAGCGACTTCCCTCCTGTTTCGATGCCTTTCTTCATCTATCTATCATTCACATCTGGCTCAATAAACTGATATTAGTGGGATAGGTTCATTAGGTGCAACTTAGGAATTTGGTCTTGAAAGCTGATTTTTTGGCTCAAAATAACTTATCAATTTCTCAGCAAAAACTAAGCCGCTTGAAAAGTGATTCTGTGAAAAATGTTAGTGCTGCTCCCTTAGTGGTGTAGGAAACTTGAAGGGTGCGTAACATCAGTAGCTGACTTAAAGCCTCAGCATCTCTGAGTCGAGGGCGAGACAGGTCAGACATAGGGTTGCTTGATGTTGAGGAACTTAAGTATCACATTGAATGCCCCTCTTCGCCATCCATGACGGATTATCAATCCCCTGATGGTAAATTGCTGACGACTTTTCTGCACCACTAAGGATTGCGAATTAATTAACCTGGAATATTTTTGGGGAAGTGCCGCAAAAATATTCCAGGTTAATTTAATCCATGACCCCAAGGGGTTTACCCTGACAACTGCTATTCTTTCTGACATATATTCTCTGGGGGAAACTCTATGGACAGAGTAATTACGAATGATTTAGGCTTGCTGAGTGGTCAAACTACGCTTTCAAGCGGCTTGAGTCAGGGGGAGGAGATTCTTTACACTTTTCAAATTGGTCGTCAGGCTGGGTTTCAACATAGCGCCAGAATCACCTTTGATCATCTCAACGGGCAGGGGGATTTAGATTTATATCTGTTAGAAGCTGGATCGACCACACCGATCGCCCAATCCTCAACTAGTACGGATAGGGAATCCATTCAATTTAACAATCTGGCAGCGGGCAGCTATACACTCCGGGTTATTGGCTATCAGGGTGTAACCGGCCAAAACCAAAGCGTGGCTGCAAATTCCTTCACCGTATCCGTTGCTGCCCCAGAACTAACGCCAATACCAGATACTGCTGGCAGCAGCTTTGCAACTGCAAAAGTGCTGGACGTTGCTACCACCCGGTTTAACGGCTCTATTGATGTTGCCAATCAAACAGACTATTACCGCTTCAGTATGAGTGGTCTTGGCTTGAACTCCCATTACCTTAATACGCAGTACGACCCTTCTGCTGGCACAGTTAACCTGCAACTCTTTGATGCTGCCCAGCAACCGATCGACCTTACCAATCGCCTGATCAACGTAGAACTTCCAGGTGATCCTACGAAGTTTGTTGGGAACACCCAAATTAGCCTGGCGGGTTTAGCTGCTGGAGACTACTTTGTCACTGCTAGTAGTGCCAAGACGCTCAGCTACAAACTGACGCTAGACGTGCCCCAAGTCACCCCCGATGCTTGGACAGTAATGACCTTCATAACTGCCTCTAACCTAGATCAAGCTGCCCCAGGCAACATTGAGCAAATGGAGGTTGTCCTCGATCAGGCACTCAACTCCGTGAATCTTTCTGTCCTCTGGGATCAAAGTTCAGTCCAGACATTATTCTTTCGTGACGGCAAAAAAGACCGAGATATTGTCCGCTACCCAACGCCCGGTCTGGCTGCATGGGGTGATGCTGGACAAGCCACACTGCGGGCAGGGCAAGCCAGTATTAAATTTTACCCGCAATCCAAAGGTAAAGATCCTGAGAGTAATGACCCCCGAATTGTCTCTCCCTTTACCCGATTAGGAGAAAAAGACACAGGAGATAGTGAATCCTTAACTGACTTTGTACAATCGTCTGTCACCAATGCACCAGCCCAGAATTACGCTTTGGTGATGTGGGATCACGGCGGAGCTACAACTGGATTTAACCTTGACGATCTAGATGTGGATGCCCAAGGGCAACGAATAAAGGAAACAAGGCTCACCACCTCAAAGTTGGTGAAGTCCCTAACCGACCTAAAAACCACAAACAGCATCAACTTGAGCCTATTGGCATTTGATGAATGCCTCATGGCATCCACAGAAGTAGCTTACGAACTCCGCACCTTTACTCCGGTGATTGTGGCTTCGCAGGAGACGATCTCAGGATCAGGTTACGACTACACTCAAGCATTTCAGGCGTTGATGGAAGCCAATCCCAGTGGTGTTACCAGCGCAGAGTTAGCAGAGTCCATTGTCACAGGGTTCCAAGCTGTATATGGCCCTAAGGGGGAAAATCAAAAGAAGTCAAACACTCTATCAGCGATTGACACAGGTGAACTTCCAGGGCTGATTACCGCCATTCAAGGGTTTACGACAGCTACCAACGCTGCCACGAGTCAAGACTGGAGACTGATTGCTAGAGCTCGTTCCGCTACTAGAGGGTTTTACGACGATAGCCAGCGAGACTTAGGTTTCTTGATGCAGAACATTCAAGCCGAAACAGCTATCAGTGATCAGATTCGCACCGCCGCAGGAGAGGTAGTCGCTCAGCTTCAGCAAACCGTGTTTGACCAGACCGAAGCCTCGAAACGAACGACTCAAGGGCTACTCATTTTTCTACCCGAAAACACTAAAGCTTATCAGAACCAAAAAGATAATTACATCACCAATCATAGTAATTTTGTCGATGCGACCCAATGGGACAAGTTTCTCGATGCGTTCTTCAAAAATACGGACACGACAGATACAAAAGATAGTGCCTTTGCCACAGCCACCCGTCCCACCGTGCCAGGAGACCCCTTAGATCCTAGTGGGCCATCATTCTATAACTTGCAAGCGGGAGGCTTGAATGTCCTGACGGCGGATGCCTTCTTTGATGCTGTTGATTTTGAGGAAACAGAAGACCCGGATATTTATCCCTTTGCGATCGGGGCGACAGGAACCTTTCTCAATACCATCGAACTATACTCTAGCAATCCTGATGCTACCTTCACCCTGAACCTATCGGATGACAGCAACAACTCACTGCGACAAATATCGGGCAAAGGCAACGTCATCCTGAGTTTGCAAGACATTACAGCAGGAAGCTATGTCCTAAATGTATTGGCGGATCAAGATGTCTCAAATTATAGCCTCTATGTCAAAGCGCCCGGTTTCGACTCCAACCGCAAAACCTTTGTGGGCAACGATCAGTTTCAGTTCAATGGCTCCTTCCTGAAGGCAGCAGACGTTGACGAAAACGTTTTCTATACAGGGAACCAACTTGTGGCTCCCACGGACGCTTGGTATGCCCAGGAAGATTGGTATACCTTGAGCCTACCCAGAACAGTTGACAGAGAGAATGAGCCCTTCGGAACTCTGGCAATCTATTTAGCCGAAAGCAATCGTAGAGCTAGAGTTGATTTGTATGATAGCAATGGAAACCTGCGCGCCAGTAATCAAGGGTCAGGGAAGCTCAACATCACTTATGAACAATACTCTAACATCACTTACTACTTCAAGGTGTCTCGCTTAGAAGGTGATACTGCTCCCCTGGGCTATAGCTTTAGATTTGCCCCCTCAGAGAATACTCTTCCCAGGTTGAGCATCAGCAATGTAACCAATGACGGCCAAACCACTGGCTTGCTTGAGTGGGGCGGAAATCCAGAGTTTGCTGGTTTAGAGATTGCCCTCACCGACAAGAAGGTTCAGCCTTTCAATATTGATGAACTCGGTTTGATCGTCGTCGATGATGCCGAAGGGACAATCGAGGGCTTGAAACCAGGACAAGCAGGTTATGTAGAGGCGGCTCTGGAACGGGGGCGGACTATTTTCTCGGTATTGCCTGATAACTTTATCGAGCGCCCAACCCGAGTCATTGATGGCTTTGCCGAAACCGATCGCTTCCTAGCCTTTTATCTGGTTAAAAATGGCACCCGTGATCAGGTATTGAGCAATCCGGCGTTAGAGAATCAGGTTCTGTTTGGCACAGCCTCGAATGGTCAAGATACGGGGGTTGTGACCTCAAATGCCCTGATCGGCGATCGTATTTCTGTGGAGTTCCAGGATAGCAGCACCTCTCCCTCAGCAACCCTATCGGTTTCACAGACGGATAGTTTGCGTCCGACCGGTTCAGACTTGCAAGATGGCTCCCAGCGAGAACTGATTGACCTGCGCGATCTAACTGGCCGCACGGTGGAGCTTTCCTTCCCCGTTGTAGATAGTGAGGCATTCTTTAACAATACGGTCGGCTTCTATCAGATTGAGAATGAAGCCGGGGCGGTGCGGGATCCCCTGACAGGGGAGATCGTCAATCCAGGAGATATTACCTATGCAGCGGCCGCAATTCGTAACAACCAGCAGCTTGGCATCACCTTTGGGCAGTCTGACGCAGGTATCAGCCGGGATATTAGTGGCGGATTCTTATACGCTCCCTATATTATTGCTAATGACTCTTCTACAGATGAGCCTGATTCCAGTGATCCAGTTTACTTCGTCTACTTGGGAGCCAACCCTGATCGAACAGATCATGTGCGTCTGCTAGGCAACAACACGTGGGGATTTGAGGATCTTCCAAACCTTGGTGATGCAGACTACAACGATATCGTGTTCCAGGCAAACATGAGTGTGAAATAGTCTGTCAATAGGGTTCTAAAGGGATGGTTGCAGTAACTAAATGGGGTAAGCCCCTGGCTTTGCCGGAGAGACTCCTAAAAGTTTGACTAAGTGAAGCAGTAGCAGAATAATTCTCCTGGCAGAAAGCAGCCAAAATTTGCTTTCAGAGCAAGGAGAATTGAAATGGATTATCAAAAGTTAGGAGATTGCTGGCAAAAAAATTACCCGCTGGCTTCGACTACGCTCAGCCAGCCGTGCCCTGAGCGCAGTCGAAGGGCACGGCTCGAAGGGTAAAATCTTTCTAAGAAATCTCCTTAAATCACACTAAATGGAATTGCAAGTATCATGTAGTGTTTATCCCGAAGAGACCCAAGAAACGTTTTAAGGTGCTGGCGGCGGACAAAGGCTACGACGCAAAGTGGCTTAGGCAAGCCTTGCGTAGACGGGGGACACGGGGTCAGATTGACAAGCGCCGATATCAGGGGAAGAACCCATTAGGCAGGCCCATTAAGATGTCTGTGCCTCGATTTCAGCAAGAACGATGTTTTGCTTGGCTCCAACGCAAGTATCGGCGATTGGTGGTGCGTTGGGAGCGTTTGACAGACTGCTTTGATGCCTTTCTGCACCTCGCCATCATTCACATCTGGGTCAATAAACTTACATTAGTGGGATAGGTTCTTGGACTCAACTTGGATTTCATAAAAAAGCTTGTGGACTTTTGAATATTGATGGTTTTTACAATGGGTTGCTCTCTTTTCTCAACCATGCGACGAAAGAGAAGTTTATCCGCCCTGAACACAGAGGTATTATTTTAGCGGAGGGCAATCCGGTGGAATTAATTGAAAAGTTGAGTCAATTTGAAGTTCCTACAATGCATAAATGGATCAACCGAGACCAACAGTAGCCTAGTCATTGCCAGCAGCACAACAATCGCAATGCACCGGAACTAAAGTTACCTTCGTCAAGTGTTGCGAACGCTAGGACATCAAAGCAGACCCTTGAAATTTACAGATCCTCTGGATCAACCCCCATCTCCCGCAATTTTGCTGCTAAGCGATCGGCTCGCTGCTTTTCCTGCTCAGCCCGCTGCTTTTCCTGCTCAGCTCGCTCCTCGCCCGTCAGCAGTAGATTGCCGTCACTATCCCACCAGCGGAGCCAGGGCAAGGTTTGATTGCCTTCGCGTCCCTGCCAAATTCCCAATTCCACGCCCATCGGTGCGATCGGGTAATGTCCTCGCTGGTTGGGAGCAACAGACTGATAATGATTAGCGACTAGCTCATAAACCTCGACCGCTGCCTTCTCAACCTCATAAATGGCATAAAACGGAATCCGAATCGCCTGCTCATAGACCCAAAACTTTCCCGCTTTACCTCCCTCCCTGGCTGAAGCAGGTGTGGTGTCGCGCTCTTCCGAACCATTCCCCGACACAAACTCGATCGCAATTAGTGGCGCAATAAATTCTTTCCACAATACATACGATCGCCGCCCTATCCCATCTAATAATGGCGGCACATTGGGAATATAGAACCAATCCGGTGCTTCTGCCCCCCGTTCCGGCGGATCAGTCAATCGCCAGTAAATCCCACAATCTTGACCAATGGCGTACTGTTCATCTGGATGGAGTTGATCGAGAACCGGACGAATTGAACTAGTCAGCAGTAAGCTTTGCGGATGTTCCTGGAAATTTTTCACAAATGTGCCATCCGATTCAGGCAACTGCGTATGGTCTGGCAGCGTCAGTGGAGTTGGAGTTTGGGCGATCGTCATCGGTTGCTCCAATTAGCGAACTGATAATTTATTCTAGGGCGATCAATCCAGCCGGTTGCAATTGCTAAGCAGCTAAAAAAATTGCAATCAACTCCGAAATTGATCGTCTTAGGTACGCATTTTTCATCTAAGCGGCAGGCGTGATCAAATTTAGAAACTGCTGGATCACAAAGGCATTTGCAATATCGATAAAAAAGGCTCCTACTAAAGGAACAATAATAAACGCTTGCGGTGCCGCCCCAAATTTTTCTGTAACAGCAGTCATATTGGCGATCGCGGTTGGGGTGGCGCCCAAAGTCAGCCCTGAATATCCGGCACAAACGACTGCCGCGTTATAAGTTTTTCCCATGACAGGAAACACAATAAAGATCGTGTAAAGCGTACTGATCAAAAACTGCGCCAACAGCAGCAAGGCGATCGGCCCGGCCAAGTCTACCAATGTCCATAGCTGTAAACTCATTAAGGACATGGCTAGAAACAAACCAAGGCAGACATCAGAAATTAAGGCGAGCGAGGGCGTATTGGCTGGCCAAGTAAAGCGTGTGAAAATCAACGGCATGGTGTTGGTCAGAATAATCCCGGCCAGTAAACAGGTGACAAAATCAGGCAGCTTTAAACCGATTGCACTCGAAACAACATTCAACTGAAGTCCCAACCCAATTGCAATCCCAATCACCAACAGAGAATTGAGCATTGTGTTGTAATCAATATTGACGTTCTTGCGCCCATGCTTGATGCCGACGGTTAGGTCTGGGTCTGGGCTATGAGGTTGTAGTCTGTTCCTAGTGATTAATAGTTTAGCGATCGGCCCGCCGACAATGCCGCCCAAGATCAGACCAAATGTGGCGCTGGCAATTCCAATTTCTGTCGCGTTGGCAATGCCATACTGATCGGTAAAAATAGCAGACCAAGCGATCGCCGTGCCGTGGCCTCCACTCAGCGAAACTGAGCCAGCAATCAAACCAATCGGCAAATCTAAACCCGTCAGGGCAGCAACCGCTATTCCAGTCAGATTTTGGATCACAAGATAACTAACGGCAGTCACCAACAAAATTAGCAGCGGCTTGCCACCTTGGAGCAGCGTTTTTAGCTTAGAAGACAGCCCGATCGTGGTAAAGAAAATAATCAGCAAGTTATCGCGAATGCTGAGGGTGAAGTCAATCTGAACCTTAAACACCAGATAACAAAACCCAAACACCAGTGAAGCAAGCACACCGCCGGAAACCGCATCGGGAATATTGAAGTCCTGCAAAAATTTAATCCGCTTTGTCAAATATTTACCCAGGTAGAGAACTAAAATTGCCATCACGGCAGTCTGGCGTTCGTTTAATTGCAGAATATTCATGAGCTGAGATTTTAGCCCCTGGGTTTTTATCTGTTTTTGCGTTATCTAGAATATTACGGCGATTTGAACCGAGCCGGGTTGAACTCCTATTTTTCTCCTTCAAACTCAGGCAGGATGCCCAGTTTGCGAATGTTCACTTTCACGTCCATGCCCAAGTAATCCTCGGCGTTGCCAAACCAGGAGCCTAACAAAGGGATCACCTGGCCGGGATGCCGGGCAACAGCCACCCGAATCAGGTCAAAACCAGCGGTAATCCGATTGGTTGGGTCGTAGGCTCGCCATCCCGCCCCCGGTAGATAGACCTGCAACCAAGCATGGGTAGCTCCTGCCCCTGTCATGCCGATATCCCCGCCATCTAGGGCTGAATCGTAGAGGTAGCCACTGATAAAGCGACAGGCGAAGCCCAAGCGGCGCAGCGCCTCAATCATCAGCCAAGCAAAGTCGCGGCACGTCCCAGACTGCAAGCGCAAGGTTTCGCCGGGAGATTGGGTTCCCTCTACTTCTCTCGCTTGGTAGGTCAAGCTGTGCCAAATGGTATCCATCATCCGTTGCAGGAGATCAAGAGTATCATCTTGATCCCCAACCACAAAGCTTTTTGTCCAGGCTGCCAGGCTGCCATCAGGATCTTCAGCATGCGGACGCATAAACACAGCCAGATCAGTCCATTCATCTGGGGTATATTGCACCGGAATTTCTTTTGCCCGCGCATCAAGGGGAAAATCAGCGATCGCCCTCATGCCAAAATGCTCTCCCCGGAACCGATAGGTAACAATTAGTTCTTTGGCAGGTTCGCTAAATTCAAGCAGGGCGACATTGTTAGAAAGCGTGTCCATCATCCAGCGAACCTGAGTCGGAATGTTGGTTTCGACGGAGTGGCTTAAGATCCGGCCAACAAAACCTAGACTTGGTAAAAAAATCGCCCGATGTTGGCCAAACGTGACGAAATTACGATAGCTGTAAGTCGTGATATGTTCAAGGTCGTAAATAACAGTCACAGCTACTTTTCCTGATCTTTACCTCGTCTGTACCGCGCTGTACCTGCTTCAATGATGTGCAGTGGCCCTAGCAATTGGAATCAGGATGAACACTCTTCCTGCGTCAGGGGGTCAATCTTGTCTATATTGATTGCTTCACCAATAAATTGTCCGCAGGGTTCAGGCGACTCACTACACTTCTGGACTAAAGTGCTCACGCAGCTTAGCTTCTTGATCATCGGACAAATTTGACTGAATCAGTTCAGCGGTAATGCCGCCCAGCGCTGCTTCTACTTTGTCCAGGGTTACATTACCCGTAAACAAAAAGAGGGCCGATGTTCCTTCGGTGATTTTATTTTTGACTTCATTAATAAAGTCATCATTGATCCCATAGTCGCGCAGAGACCCCCCCAAGGCTCCAATTGAGGCCCCCAAGGCAAGGCCAAAAATAGGGCTAAAAAAGATCATTCCAAACAGTAATCCCCAAAATGCCCCATCCAAGGCTCCTAACCCAATTAAATTCAGCGCCTGTCTGGTTTGAGGTTTCTTTTTGCCGGTTGGCCAAGTCACGATCGCAGCATCCTGAATATCGATGATATGCTCTTTCTGGAGTTGGCTTAACTTGGTTAATGTGTCTTGAGCACCCTCAGCCGAACTGAACTTCCAAACGGTTAGCGTTGCCATAAATTTAATCCCCCAAAATAATACGTTTAACCTTGGATTAATCTTTTTCCAAAAGCTAGCCTCCATCATATCAGCAATAAATAACCAATCAGATTAATCTCCGATCTGTTTGCCGCCCCCTCCCCAATCTTGATCGCAACTGTGGCAAACACTAGATCATTTCCGCCTTGTTCGCTACCTTTTGTTGTTTGGCTGTGGCTGAACCATAGTGTTACTAGTCAACTATGTTACTGGTCAACTATTTCTAGGCCACGATCGCCCTATTTACTTCCGATCGCTAAAGTCAAGCTTAATTTTTGCCAGTGGCATATTATGGAGCCAACAGAGCGATTCCAGAAAGCCAGCTTAAAGCTTGTCCTGGGGCGCTGCTTTGAAATTACCCGCTAGACCTTAGCTCTTTCTACCTGAATGAAGTGTGATCTCGGTTATCCAATTTTAATTGCGGCTTTATTTCTGACAGGTTGTACATCGTCACAAGCCCCCCAAGCTGCCCAGTCCCCGGCTGAACCCTTAAAAGCTGTCAGTCTTGACAACACCGTCAAGCTGGTGGCGGGGCAAACCGTCTATGTGCCGATTTATTCGCACATTTTTATGACAGATCAGAACCGCACTATGAACTTAACCGCAACCCTGAGCATTCGCAATACAGATCTCAAGCAGCCAATGATTGTTGCCGCCGTCAATTACTATGGGACGAACGGTCAGCTCCTGCGCAAATATTTAGAGCAGCCGGTAGAGCTTGGCTCACTAGCGGCGGCGAATTTTGTGGTGAATCAAGAAGATGTCAGCGGTGGGGCTGGGGCTGCCTTTATTGTTGAGTGGGTTGCCAAGCAAGATGTCTCGGCACCCGTGATTGAGGCAGTCATGATCAATACCAACATGAACCAAGGCTTGTCGTTTATTAGTCCGGGGCGGGTGATTAAAACCCAAGCCAAGAGCCAGTAAGCCCTCAGCGTCCCAACAGCTTATCCCGCAGGTGTTTAATCCGATCGCGATACTTAGCGGCTTCTTCAAACTCCATTTTTTTGGCGGCTTCTTTCATCTGAGCTTCCAGTTGGGTAATCAGTTCAGGAATATTTTCTAAAGACAGGTCATCGACTTGCTGATAGGCGGTTTCCAGTTCTTGGCTGTTCAGACGGCGAGAGATATCTAAAAAGGCCAAAATGGCATTGCTGGTTTTCTTGGTGATTGACTTGGGAGTGATGCCGTGTTTTAGGTTGTGAGCCAGTTGGATCGTTCGCCGACGCTCGGTTTCGCTGATTGCTTTTTCCATGCTGTTGGTTAGGTTATCGCCGTAGAGAATCGCTTGTCCGCTGACGTGGCGGGCAGCTCGCCCAATGGTTTGAATCAGCGATCGCTCAGCCCGCAAAAAGCCTTCTTTATCGGCATCCAGAATTGCTACCAGCGATACCTCTGGCAAATCTAGCCCTTCCCGCAGCAGGTTCACCCCCACCAAGACATCAAAGCTGCCTTTACGGAGATCTTCTAAAATTTCAATCCGCTCGATCGCGTTAATTTCCGAATGCAAATAGCGAACCCGAATCCCTCGATCCTGAAAATACTCGGTCAGGTCTTCCGCCATCCGTTTGGTCAGGGTGGTAATTAGCACCCGCTCCCGCAGCTCTACCCGCGATCGCACTTCCCCCAACAAATCATCAATTTGCCCCGTGGTTGGGCGGACAAAAATTTCTGGGTCAACCACGCCAGTCGGGCGAATGATTTGCTCAATAATTTTGTCTTCTGAGATCTCTAGTTCCCAGTTGCCAGGGGTGGCCGAAGCAAACACACACTGGCTGACTTTGGCCCAGAATTCCTCGGCTTTGAGGGGACGATTGTCGGCGGCGCTGGGCAATCGAAACCCGTGGTCAATCAAAACTTTTTTGCGGGCTTGATCGCCGTTATACATGGCCCGAATCTGCGGCACAGTCACATGGGATTCATCCACTACCAGCAGCCAATCGTTGGGAAAGTAGTCCACCAAGCATTCTGGCGATTCGCCCGCTTGCCGCCCGGCCAGGTGACGGGAGTAATTTTCCACCCCATTGCAGTAGCCAACTTCCCGCAGCATTTCTAGGTCGTAGCGGGTGCGCTGCTCTAAGCGCTGTGCTTCTAGGAGTTTGCCCTCGCCCTCTAGCAGCGCCAACTGCTGCTGCAACTCGGCTTGAATCGCTTGGCAGGATTCTTCCAGTCGTTCCTCTGGGGTGACAAAGTGGCGAGCTGGATACACCCGCATGTTGTCGAGGCTCTGCAAAACCGCTCCGGTCAGCGGGTCAACGTAGCGAATTGCATCAATTTCATCGCCAAAGAACTCAACTCGGATAATCCGGTCTTCGTAAGCGGGGCCAATTTCTAGCACATCGCCCTTGACGCGGAACCGCCCCCGCCCCAAGTCAATGTCGTTGCGGGTGTACTGAACCGCCGCCAATTCTCGCAGCAACTGGCGCTGATTCACTTCTGCGCCCACCTGCAACGGAATCGAAGCCTTTAGATATTCAGACGGAATCCCCAGTCCGTAGATGCAGCTAATCGAAGCGACGACAATTACATCGCGCCGCTCAAACAGCGATCGCGTCGCCGAGTGCCGCAGCATATCAATTTCTTGGTTGATGGCGGCACTCTTTTCAATGTAAGTATCCGTAACCGGGATGTAGGCTTCCGGCTGATAGTAGTCGTAGTAGGAAATAAAATACTCGACCGCATTGTCTGGAAAAAATTCCCGCAGTTCGTTGCACAGTTGGGCGGCCAGGGTTTTGTTATGGGCTAAAACGAGAGTTGGCCGGCCAATTTGCTCCACCACCCGCGCGATCGTGTGGGTTTTGCCGGTGCCGGTTGCCCCCAGTAGGGTTTGGTAGCGGTGTCCGGCTTGAATGCTAGCCGTTAGCTGAGCGATCGCCGTCGGTTGGTCGCCAGCCGGTTCAAAAGGAGCTTGAATCTGAAACTGATTGGGCATGGGGAGACCAAATAATGTTCAGCAAGAATTCCTTCAAACCTAGCGTATTTGAGGGAATGACTGCTGTGAAGCTATCTACCTTCAAGGGTTGAAGCGACAGAGAGATGATAATTATGATGACTGTCTTGCAATTGAAAATCTAAAATTAATCGCTGGTTGTCAGCGAAGTCAGTCTGCTTGCGAACAATCATTTCCTGAATAATCTCTTTTGTGTCTTGTTGGGCCAGCGGAGATTGACCAGCCAAGAACTGATCAAGCGTAGACTGTCGCTGATCTTCAGCCATGAGGGCCAAGTTCCAAGCAACAATGGCAATCATAAACACTTTTTCTCGTTCACTGTGATTTCTGGCAAATTCCAAGTAGGGAGCGGCAAATTTCTCTAAGACTTTAGACATCTTGTCTGCCCCCTTGGGGTTAACCATCAGCATTTCAATTTTGTCGTGAAGGCCACTTCGCTTGAGTTTCTGCTCCAGCTTTTTCAGTGATTTGTCTGAATTGGGTGATTGACCAAAACCCTGAGCTTTTTTTGCCATTGATCTCTCCTTCCAGTGTCAATCTTTGCTCCACTCGGTCTTGTTAGGCTAGCCTTCGGACTCTGTGTTAATCTCAATCTCTAGGGTTTCCTCGTCAATCCGGACATAGAGGATGTTGGGGCGACAGCAGACTTGGCAATCTTCAATGTAGGTTTGAGACGTTCCAGCGCTGAGGTCAATAAAGGTTGTACTTGGCTCACCGCAGTAGGCGCAGTAGAAGTCAGCCGTGTTTTGCATAGGCTAGCCAGGAAAGGAAACAATATCTCTCCAATACCCTAGCAAGTCAGCACCGCAGCGGCTAGTGGATCGCCGCAATTTGCCTGACCACGGTCAGGGCGGAGTAGCTAACGCCAGCCGTGCCTTCGCCAGGATGGGTCGAGTCGCCGACCAGCCAGAGGTTTGGAATCGGGGTGCGATTGGCAAACCCAAACGGGCCAAAGGTAGGCACCCGCTGCCCAATTCCACCCACCATACCGTCGTGCCGAGCCGTAAAGCGCTGAAAGGTGAGCGGGGTAGCCGCTTCTTGATGAATAACATGGGCTGGCGACAAGTCGAAAAATTGCCTCAAGCGAGCGATCGCCTCGGCCGTATAAACTCGCTTGCGCTCTGAAGCTTCTGGAGTTTGCCAAATTTGCGGGTCGGTAAAGCTAGACGCAGTGATCGTAGCTTTGCCAGTCGGGGCCCGCCCATCGCCTGGATGACTGACAGACACAAACAGAGAGTTATTTTCGCCAATTGGCCCATCGTAGTCGTAGAGAAATTGCAAATGGGGCGGACAGTTGGCCGGAATCGCGGCTTGATCAACTCCTAAATAGACCACAAACGCCCCAGAAGCAGTCGGCAGTTTGTCAACCCGCTGCCGATACCCCGCCGGAGCCTGTTCCCCTAAAAGCTGAACTAAATTTTGTACCGTCACATTTGCCACCACCTGCTCGGCTGGTTCAGTCCAGGTTTGCCCTGTTTTGAGGTTGCGGATCACAACAGCGCTAACCTGCCCATTTTTAACTTGGATCTGCTCAACGCTGTGGCGGGTCAGCAGCTTGCCCCCCGCTTGCTCTAGAGCTTGCACCAGTCGATCGCTAAGCACCTGCATACTGCCCTGTAAGTGGGATAGCCCCAAGGGAGCCTGAGAGACGCCTAAGGCTGTAGCGGCATAGAGGAGGGCCGTTTGGTCGGCGTCCACCTGGGAATACAGCTTGAGCTGTAAATCAAGAAAGGTCCTTAAGCGGCGATCGCCCGCTAGCCGGTAGCTCCGCAGCAGGTCGCCCACGGTTGAAAACGTGTGGGGCAGGGTGAGCAGCGTATCGGGTCGGAGGGCTTGCACTAGTTGGCCGAAATCCCACAAATTGCGGGGCGGAATCACTGGATCGCGGGACTGAAAGGCCCAACTGTAGCGAAACAAATCCGCTAGCAATTGCCAAAACGGCTCACTGCCCGGAAACTGCTGCTGTCGCTCCTGTCGCCAGCGATCGGGGTCGCGCCAAACGCTAATCGGTGCTGTTTCACCGGGTAGATAGACCGCACAGGCCGGATCGCAAGGCGTGGCGGCTGGCAAATCCACTCCCAGCTCGCTAAAAATCCGCTGGTGAATCCCGCCTGGCTCTAAGCCGGCCACTTGGGTTGCTCCAACATCAAAGGTAAACCCCCGCCGTTTAAAGCTAGAAGCACAGCCGCCAGGGATAAAAGCTTGCTCTAGTAACAAGACAGCGTAACCGCGCTTGGCCAAAAGGGCCGCCGTCGTCAAACCACCGATGCCAGCTCCAATCACAACGATTGGTCGTGAGTCAGCCATAAGCTTTACATTTCGCAATACTTACAATCATAAACAGAACGATGGATGATTAAACGCGATCGCCTGAAATAGTTTGAATCAGTTCCTCAGTTACCCTGGCTAAATTTGTAACCATGTTCAAAACGATCGGTCTGCTTGGCTTTGTGTTCATGCTGCTTATTAGTTGGTCTGCACCTGTTCAGGCGGGGCAGTTGGCTGAGCGCTTAGCAGCCTATCCGGGCTGGCAGCACAAACCCGCTTTACAAAAAACCGCTGGTGATTTGTTTTATCCAGACTGGTTCTTAGGCGACTGGTGGGTAACGAGTACCTTGGTCGATGCCGTGGCCCCCCTTGCGCCAGCGATCGTCACACCGGGGTTTGAGGGAAACCGCCAGTTGCTTAATCAGCCTGTCAGTTTCGCGATTCGGTTTATTAAAGCTCCGACTAGCGGCAAGGTAATTTCCGATCGCGCCTTTAACGGCTTGAGTTTAGCCCGGGCCTATCTGGGAGATAAAGCGGTGATTGCGGTCAAAGTCGATCCGCAATCCGTCAATCGCCAGATTACCCTACTGCGAAGCCAGTGCCGGGAGCAAAAAGTCTGTGAGCGCCAGTTGATTTCGGTGGTTAGCGATCGGGCTAGCGAATCACCCCAGCCCAATCAATTTATCACCAGCGAACTGTTTCAGCAGCAGTTCCGGGGGCAACCGCAGCTTTACTTTAACCAAGTTGAAAACACAACCGCCTATCAACAAGTTGATGCAGCCCAACCAACGCTGACTGCTGAGCAAGTAACCGCCATTTACCTATCGCCCCAAGACCCAGATTACCTGAAAGCGGGCGATCGACCTGTGGTGTTGTATCGATACAAATTGGAATTTTCTCCAAGATCAAAAACCAACAGTTAATCAGCTCTCTGGCTGGCTGCCCAGGTTTTTAACTGTGAATAGTTGACCTTGCCCTGCGGGTTGCGAGGAATTTGGGCGATCGCCAACCAGCGCTTAGGCTGCTTGAACTTGCTCAGCCGGTCTTGGAGGGCTGACGAGAGGTGCGAGGCAAACGCCGATCCAATCGGGACATAAATTGCCGTCACGACTTCTCCCCATTCTCGGTCAGGTAAACCGATTACACAGACATCCTCAACTAGTCCTGTGGCTAGAATGGCGGCTTCTACTTCGGACGGAAACACATTTTCACCGCCGGTAATGATTTTTTGGCTACTGCGGCCGACAAGTTGTAAATTGCCTTCATCATCAATCAAACCCAAATCATCAGTGGTGAAAGTTGGCTCTGTAAACACCTGAGGATAGTAACCCAGAGCTAAAGAAGTCGCCTGAATTTGAATTTGCCCGATTTGATTTGAACCAAGGGTGGCTCCCTCTGGGTTGAGAAGTTGAAGTTGAGCATGGGGAAGAACCTGCCCGCAACCTGCCATCCCAGCTAAAAAAGCCTCTGGCTTGAGAGTAGCGATTTGGGAAGCCGTTTCGGTCATGCCGTAGGTGGGTGACAAGCGAATTTGGTGTTGGCGAGCTTGGGCCAGCAGCTCTGCTCCAGCAGGAGCGCCCCCTAGCAGGACAAGCTCAAACCGGGCTAACTCGGCGATCGCCGCCGGAATTTGCAGCAGCCGTTGCAGTTGAGTCGGCACCAGCGAAAGCCAAAAATTTTCTAGCCGTAGATTGCCCGCAAGGGCTGAACCCGTTGCCAAGCGATCGCTAAGCTCTGAAAAGGGAGCGATCACTAACTGTCCGCCCGTGGTGAAGGAGCGCAGCCACTGCATTAAGCCGCTGACATGGTAGAGCGGCAGAACGCAAACCGAATTGATTTGAGTGATTTGGAAATATTGCTGACAGGCTTGCACAGAAGCCTGCAAGGTCTGCCAGGTGTGAATCGCAAACTTAATCTGCCCAGAGGAGCCACCGGTTGGAATCATGATCCAACCCGGCTGAGCAGGATTAGTCGGATCTGGTGAGGTAAGCATTTGTGAACTGGCGATTGTCGCAACTGGCAACGTGCCCCAAATCAAGTTCGGTCGAATTAGCGGCAAAACCTGCTGCCACTCGTCGTTTTGCCAATTGGGATTGCCTAGAAAGACTGGGCATTCAGCCCCGCAGGCCGCCAAAAAGCCTGCCAAGAAACAGACAGGATCAGCCTCGGTGAGCAAAATTCTGGGTAGATTTCCCCGCTGATAGGGGGTAAGTTCTGACTGTCGCTGAGCCAGTAAACAATTAAATTGGCTGCTACCGACTAGCCACGGGTCAGCTTGGCGCTGGCGGGCAATCTCTAAAGGCGATGCCATAGGGCTTCAAAATCATCAATTGTGGCTGGCTGAGGTGTGCTGTCAGATTCTAACCAGTGATTGACGCCAAAGCCTAATGCCCGGTCTGGATTGCCCAATTCTACGGCTAGTCCGAGGGCTGCTTGCCGCCCGATCGCCCCTTCAAACACGGATGAAAAGACCAAATCAAGCTTGTGCTGCTGACAAAATTGCCGCAGCCGCTGGGGTGAACCGGCGATCGCTGGTTTAATCACAAACACACCTGGCCAGCCCCGCTGGTGACAAGCAGCAAGCTGATCAATCGTTGCGACAGACTCATCTAAGCCGATCGGAGTGGGAAATCGACGACTCAACGCCAGCATGGCAGTAAACTCGCTTACGGGCAAAGGCTGCTCTAAAAATTCGACTATGGTTGGGTCGCAAACCTGTAGCCAGAGATTTGCCGATCGCCAGTCTAGCCCGCCATTCGCGTCCAGCCGCAGTTTGACTCCGGCTGGCAACTGGGCCACCAGGCGTTGATAGAGCTTAATTTCAGCTTCTGGTGGGTCAACGCCAATTTTCCACTTAAAGGTGCGATCGCCCTGCTGATGAGGAATTTGCCAAGCGGTCAGGGCGGCTGGCCCAGTTGGCAAAAGTACACTCATTGGGGCAGTGAAATGATCAGACTTCCTGCGGAGATAGTCTTTTGCCCCCCAACCCCCCAATTCTGGGGGGCTTTGAATGTTTTTAAAGTCCCCCAGAATTGGGGGATTTAGGGGGCTGTCCGAGATTTGGGCAAGCGGCGTAATTCCCCAAACTGGATCGGTTAACATCTGCCAGGCTGATTCAAACCCAAACTGGCAGGCGGGTAAGTGGTTCGGAATCGCCAAAATTTGCGCCAGCGTAATTTCAGTCTGGCGATCGCAAAAGTTGAGGGCTTGGGACAAGGTTTCGGAGCCAAACCAATCTAAGGGAGCAATTTCGCCAAACCCCATTCGCCCAACAGCATCTTGCAAACGAATGATAATCGCCTCTCGAACCCTCCAGACACCATGCCGAGTTTTGAGGAAAGTCTTAAATTGGCGATCGCAAGTCCGAAATTTTAACCTAAAGCTTTGTAAGGCTGGATCTGAACTATTCACAGTTGGAACGTCCTGAAATTTGGCATGATTTTGGGATGGCTCAACGCCGACGTTCTCGATCATGACTGATTTACCATCCCCCTATGCTGCACCTAATTTTGTATAGCAAACCTGGCTGCCATCTTTGTGAAGGGCTACAGGAGAAATTGTCCCAAATTCAGGAGCCACCGCTCAAGGTGGAGATTCGAGATATTACTAGCCGAGCCGACTGGTTTGCCGCCTACGAGTATGAAGTGCCAGTTTTGTACTACCTGCACCGCGACCCTGAAACTGGCGATCGCCCTCGCTTAATTCCCCGCCCTTCACCGCGGGCATCTGTGCAACAGCTCCAGCGACTGTTGGCTCAGTATGTAAGCGACCCGACTCATGGATAGCCCTGCCCAAAATTTTGAAAATTCTTCGGACAACCCGCATTTTTAAGCCTGCTGCTGCATGAAGTCGTGAGATTCTGCAAAGAGCACTGTAAGATTTGTCAGGATGCGAAGCAGGATTGACCGCGCTTCGCTTTTGCAACCGATCGCCGTTGGTTTTTGCCGGTCTGCGCGGCTGACAGAAATGAACTGACCTTAAATTCAAAGTTGCGACAGAAGATTTAGCTTTAGATTTAGCTTTAACTGGGAGGCAAAATGAAACTGCGAGAGTTATTAGCGGCAGCCAAGACGACACCTGTAGCTGAACTGCCTTCCCATCCAGCCCTGGAAGCAGAAGTTACCCATCTGACTACCAACTCTTGGGCCTGTCAGCCGGGGAGTTTATTTATTGGGATGCCGGGCACACGGGTAGACGGCAGTAATTTTTGGCCAAGCGCGATCGCCGCTGGCGCTGTCGCGGCAATTGTTTCCCCCACCGCCAAATTGCCGACCAATCCAGCCGAAGGCTATGTGATTCCAGTCGCCGATGTCAGCCAAGCCTGTGGCGCTTTGGCAACGACATTTTATGATGCGCCCAGCCAAAAGCTAAAGCTAGTTGGAGTAACAGGCACGAATGGCAAAACCACCACCACCCATCTGATTGAGTTTCTGTTGCAGCCAGTCCCGACGGCTCTGCTGGGTACGCTCTATACTCGCTGGCCAGGGCATCAAGAAACGGCTAGCCACACGACACCGTTTGCGGTCGAACTGCAAGAGCGGCTGGCCAAAGCGGTGGCGGCCGGTTGCCAAGTTGGCGTGATGGAAGTCAGTTCCCACGCCTTAGCGCAGGGACGGGTAACAGGCTGCGACTTTGCTGTCGGTGTGTTTACAAATTTGACCCAAGACCATCTCGACTACCACAAGGACTTAGAGGATTACTTCGCAGCCAAAGCGCTATTGTTTAGCGATCGCTACTTGGGCGGGCGGGCAATTATCAATCAAGATGACCCCTACGGACGGCGGTTGGTTGAGCAACTGGGGCGCGATCGCTGCTGGACTTACAGCATTACCGGCAGCAGCGCCGACCTATGGACAAGCAACTTAGCCTATCAGCCGAATGGGGTTAACGGCATTTTGCACACGCCAATCGGTGAGGTTGCCTTTAGTTCGCCGTTGGTCGGGCAGTTTAATGTTGCCAATCTGCTGGCAGCCGCAGGCGCAGGGTTGAGTCTGGGCTTAGAGCTAACGGCGATCGCCGCCGCGCTGCCGAATTTTCCTGGCGTACCGGGGCGGATGCAGCAGGTGCAGATTGCCCCCAACCAGGACATTAGCGTTCTGGTTGACTATGCCCACACGCCCGATAGCTTGGAGAATATGCTGCTGGCGGCTCGCCCATTTGTTAAGGGCAATTTGATCTGTGTGTTTGGCTGCGGCGGCGATCGCGATCGGACTAAACGCCCCCAAATGGGCGAAATTGCGGCTCGGCTAGCCGATCAAGTTGTTGTCACTTCCGACAATCCGCGCACCGAAGACCCAGCGAAAATTTTGCAAGACGTGGTAGCCGGGATTCCGGCTGGAATTATGCCACTAGTCGAGGGCGATCGGCGGACTGCGATTCTGCAAGCAATTTTGCAGGCCCAGCCCGGAGATGGAGTACTCATTGCCGGTAAAGGGCATGAAGATTACCAAATTTTGGGCACCGAAAAAATCCATTTCGACGATCGCGAAGAAGCTCAATCTGCCCTGCGGCAACGCCTGTCTCATTAATCCGCGATCGCTGCTGACGGATGGACGGCACTGGGCATTCAGGCTCGCTATTTTTTGCCAACCTGGCTAGGCGAGCCGGCTGGCTCTCACAACCTGGGCCAGAAAGTTTTCCTTGGAGCCGGAAAATTAAAACGGATGATTGTTTGTGCTAAGTTTTACACAGTTTTGCTGCTAATCTTAAGGCGATCGTTGCGCCTCGTTAAAAATATTAGGAGACCTTACAGATATGCCCCAATTGCAGGCTACCCCGGAAATTGACTTCCAAAGTGAAACCTATCAGGATGCCTACAGTCGGATTGACGGCATTGTGATTGAAGGGGAGCAAGAAGCCCATGACAACTACATCCAACTGACGGCTCTGCTGCCTGATTACAAGGATGAGCTGGTGCGGCTCTCTAAAATGGAAGCTCGCCACAAAAAAGGGTTTGAAGCCTGTGGGCGCAACCTAAAAGTCGTGCCTGACATGGTTTTTGCCAACAGATTCTTCGCCGATTTGCACGGTAATTTTCAGAAAGCCGCTGCTGAAAACAAAATCGCTACCTGTCTGGTGATTCAAGCCCTGATTATTGAGTGCTTTGCGATCGCCGCTTACAACATCTACATTCCAGTCGCTGATGATTTTGCCCGCAAAATTACCGAAGGTGTGGTCAAAGACGAATATAGCCACCTTAACTTTGGCGAAGTTTGGCTGCAAGCTCACTTCGAGGAAGTGAAAGCGGAAGTCGAAGCTGCCAACCGCGAAAACTTACCGATTGTCTGGCGGATGCTGAACGAAGTTGAAACCGATGCCCATGTTTTGGGGATGGACAAGGATGCCTTAGTTGAAGACTTCATGATTCAATACGGTGAAGCTCTGGCCAATATTGGTTTCTCAACCCGCGACATTATGCGGATGTCTGTTTACGGCCTGACTGGGGCATAATGATATCTTAAAGATTCATTTGCCCGTTATCTATCGGATCGGTCATCTCTGATCCAGCCGTCGCCGCCCATGTTTGGATTAATTGGCCATCTCACCAGCTTGGAACATGCTCAATCTGTTGCCAAGGAATTAGGCTACCCAGAATACGCCGATCAGGGACTAGAGTTTTGGTGCATGGCCCCGCCCCAAATTGTTGACTCGATTACAGTGACGAGTATTACGGGGCAAACAATTTATGGCAAGTACGTTGAATCTTGCTTTCTGCCGGAGATGCTAGCCTCTCAGCGGATTAAAGCGGCCACGCGCAAAATCTTAAATGCGATGGCCCATGCCCAAAAAAATGGGATCAACATCACTGCCTTGGGCGGGTTTTCCTCAATTATTTTCGAGAATTTTAATCTGCAAAAAATCACCCAAATTCGCAACCTCACCCTCGATTTGCAGCGATTTACCACCGGCAATACCCATACCGCCTATATTATCTGTCGTCAGGTTGAACAGGCGGCGGCCCAACTGGGAATTGAATTGAGCAAAGCGACAGTGGCAATTTGTGGGGCAACCGGGGACATTGGCAGCGCCGTTTGCCGCTGGCTGGATGTTCACACCGAGGTTGCAGAACTGCTGCTGGTTGCCCGTAATCAAGAGCGGTTAGGAGAGCTCCAGGCTGAGCTGGGGCGAGGCAAAATTCTCGGACTGGAAACCGCCTTACCGATGGCCGATATTGTCGTTTGGGTGGCCAGTATGCCGAAAGGGGTAGAAATTGACCCAGATGCCCTCAAGCATCCCTGCTTGATGATTGATGGTGGCTATCCTAAAAACCTGGCCACCCAAATTCAGCATCCAGAGGTTCACATCCTAAACGGTGGCATTGTTGAACACTGCCTTGATATTGACTGGCGAATCATGCAAATCGTCAACATGAGCATTCCTTCCCGGCAGTTGTTTGCCTGTTTTGCCGAATCAATGCTGCTGGAGTTTGAGCAGTGGTATACCAATTTTTCCTGGGGGCGGAACCAAATTACGGTTGAGAATATGGAGAAGATTGGTCAAGTTTCCGTCAAGCATGGCTTCAGCCCTCTGCTGCTGCCGTCTGGTTGATTTGGGGCCGGGCAGCTTGCTGTCCCGATGATTGACGTTTGTATTCTGGCTGCGATGACCTATGACGACTGAGCAACGTAAACCTTTCTTGCTAGATTTTGAGAAGCCTTTAGCGGAGCTAGAGGCGCAAATTCAGCAGGTGCGCGAGAAGTCTGCCGAGATGGGCGTGGATTTGTCTGAACAAATTCACCAATTGGAAGCGCGGGCAGCCCAATTGCGGCAAGAAATTTTTAGCAAGCTGACCGCCAGCCAAAAGCTTCAACTGGCCCGTCATCCCCGTCGGCCCAGCACTTTAGACTATATCCAGGCGATCAGCGATGAGTGGATGGAGCTGCACGGCGATCGCCGCGGCACGGACGACTCCGCGATCGTCGGGGGTGTGGCTCGCCTAGAGGGGCAACCCGTCGTCATGATTGGGCACCAAAAGGGCAGAGATACCAAAGATAACGTGGTGCGTAACTTTGGGATGGCTTCGCCGGGGGGCTACCGAAAAGCGATTCGGCTGATGGATCATGCCGATCGGTTTGGAATGCCGATTTTGACCTTTATTGATACGCCAGCCGCTTGGGCTGGTCTAGAAGCCGAGCAGTACGGGCAGGGCGAAGCGATCGCCTACAACCTGCGGGAAATGTTTCGCCTCCAGGTGCCAATTATCTGCACGGTGATTGGCGAAGGAGGTTCCGGGGGAGCCTTGGGAATTGGGGTTGGCGATCGGCTGCTGATGTTTGAGCATGCTGTTTATAGCGTTGCTCCGCCGGAAGCCTGCGCGGCAATTCTGTGGCGAGATGCTCAAAAGTCTCCCTATGCGGCTGAAGCACTCAAAATTACTGCCCCTGATTTACAGTCTCTGGGCATTATCGACCAAATTTTGCCGGAACCTCTCGGCGGTGCCCATGCGTCACCCTTAAAAGCAACCGAAATTCTCAAAGCTGCCTTGATTCAAAATCTGCAAGAATTAAATCAGTGCAGCGCTCAAAAACGGCGAGAAATGCGCTATCAGAAATTCCGGCACATCGGCATTTTTACAGAAGTGAGTGCTTGATTATTTAATTGCGATTTAAAAAAATCTCTGACTGGTGGTTCCATGTTCGCCTTGGCTGCTATGATGAGAGAAATTTACAAAAGTTTACAAAGAATTGCCAAAAGCGAATCGGCACGGCTAAGTTTCAACGCTTTGAGATTGTTTGGATGACTTTACTCTCAAAATCACAGGCTCTGATTACCGGTGCTAGCAGCGGTATTGGCAAGGCAACTGCTTTAGCTTGCGCTGAGGCAGGGATTGACTTGGTGTTGCTGGGTCGATCGCTGGCCAAATTGGAAGCTGTCGCTGCGGCCGCTCAAGCCCTCGGCGTCAAAGCCAAGCCCTACGTCATCGACCTAGCTGAGGTTGATCAGGTTCGGGAGCAAGTGGCCGCGATCGCGGCTGAATCTGGCCCGATCGATATTTTGATCAACAATGCGGGTAGTGGGTATACCGCTGAGCTAATCCAGATGCCTTTGGCTGACTGGCAGGCGCTGCTTAACCTTAATCTCACCAGCGTTTTGCTGTGTACACAAGCCCTGCTGCCGCAGATGCGAGAGCGCCATTGCGGTACGATCGTCAATGTGGTGTCGATCGCTGGGCGACAAGTTTTTCCAGAATGGGGAGCCTACTGTGTCAGCAAATTTGGTCTGATGGCCTTCTCGAAAACCCTAGCCGCTGAAGAGCGATCGCACGGCATTCGCGTTGTCACCCTCTGTCCTGGAGCTGTTGACACAGCCCTTTGGGATCGAGAAAACGTACAGGCAGATTTTGATCGCCAGTCGATGCTGTCTCCCGCCAGCGTCGCCCAGTCCATCTTGTATGCCCTCAAGTTGCCTAGCGAAGCCGTGGTCGAGGAATTGGTGCTAATGCCCAGTGGCGGGGCCTTCTAAGTTTGACCGCCTACCCGTTTACTCTTGCTGTTTAAGATTTTTACCTGACTGACCTATGACTATGGCTTCTTCTGGTTCTTTGAACAATCCTGTCAATGCCTCCAGCTCAGAACGGAATGGCAGGAAAACTCAATCTCTGCCTGATCGCAACACGCTGCATGGACGCGAAGCCAAAATTCAGCCGCCACCTGAAGAATTTAAAGTTGAAATGATGGATGCAGTCCAGACGATCTTGCTGGGGGTAGGGGAAGATCCAGAGCGAGAAGGGTTGGTCAAAACCCCGAAGCGCGTGGCCGAAGCAATGCTGTTTTTAACCAGTGGCTACCGGCAATCTTTAGAAGAACTGGTCAACGATGCCATTTTTGATGAAGGCCACGATGAAATGGTCTTAGTGCGAGATATTCACGCCTTCAGCCTCTGTGAACACCACATGCTGCCCTTCATTGGCAAGGCCCACGTTGCCTATATTCCCAATCAAAAAGTAATTGGTTTGAGCAAATTGGCCCGGATTGTCGAAATGTACTCCCGCCGTCTACAAGTGCAGGAGCGCCTAACTCGCCAAATTGCCGAAGCGGTGCAAGAGGTTCTAGAACCTAAAGGAGTGGCAGTTGTGATGGAAGCTAGCCACATGTGCATGGTGATGCGCGGGGTGCAAAAGCCAGGTTCCTG
The DNA here is from genome assembly GCA_019359715.1 of Aphanocapsa sp. GSE-SYN-MK-11-07L. Classification (GTDB taxonomy): domain Bacteria; phylum Cyanobacteriota; class Cyanobacteriia; order Thermosynechococcales; family Thermosynechococcaceae; genus JAHHGS01. The sequence goes on from JAHHGS010000124.1 coordinate 26,775, forward strand.
GACAGTCACAAGCTCAATGATTGGCGTATTTAGAGAAGATCAAAAAACCCGCGAGGAGTTTCTGAATCTAATTCGCCATCAGCCCAATTTCTAGTCGCCCCAATGTTTAGTCACCGCCGACGATCCAGGCGATCGCGGTTGCCAACCCTACCAAAGTGAGGATCTGCGGTAGGCTTGATAAGCGATCCAACAGGCCTAGCGGTACGGTGATCATGGCTTCGACAAGTGCGATCGCAACGGCGATCACTAGCATCAGCAAAACAAGAGGCATTTTCCTTTATCCACCGCCTAGTGGGATGCAGGCAATGATCTTGCTAGATCGATCCTGATCTTCGACTTAAGACCACCCCCATCTTAAGGTTTGGGGTTTACACTGTTGGCGAGGAATTCACTATCTCTTTTGCTATGAGCAATTTCCCTTGGCTAACTACAATTATTTTCTTGCCATTGTTGGCTTCGGCTGCCATTCCTTTTATTCCCGATCCTGATGGCAAAGGTCGCCCGATTCGCTGGTATGCCCTGGTGGTTGGGTTGATCGACTTTACGCTCATGGTCTATGCCTTCTGTACCCAGTACGACTTTGGCAACCCTGGGCTACAGCTTGTAGAAAGCTACAATTGGATTCCCCAAATTGGTTTGAAGTGGTCAGTCGGGGCAGATGGGATCTCAATGCCGCTCATTTTGATGACCGGATTTATTACTACCCTGGCGACTCTGGCGGCCTGGCCAGTCACCTTCAAGTCCCGCTTGTTTTATTTTTTGATCTTGGCCATGTATGGGGGGCAAATTGCCGTCTTTGCCGCCCAAGACATGCTGGTGTTCTTCTTGGTATGGGAACTGGAGTTGATTCCGGTTTACCTACTGCTGGCGATTTGGGGCGGCTATAAGCGTCAGTATGCCGCCACCAAGTTCATTCTCTACACTGCGCTTAGCTCCCTGTTTATTTTGGTGGCTGGGCTAGCGATGGCCTTCTACGGTGATACCGTTACCTTCGACATGCGAGAGCTGGGCTTAAAAGACTACAGCCTCGGCTTTGAGATGCTGGTCTATGCTGGCTTGCTAATTTCCTATGGCGTGAAATTGCCGATTGTGCCGCTCCACACTTGGCTGCCTGATGCCCACGGCGAGGCAACTGCGCCCGTCCACATGCTGCTGGCTGGGATTCTGCTCAAGATGGGGGGCTATGCTCTGATTCGGATGAATGTGGAGATGCTGCCGGCTGCCCACGCTAAATTCGCGCCCGCCTTGGTGATTTTGGGAGTCGTGAATATTATTTATGCAGCGCTAACTTCCTATGCCCAGCGCAATCTGAAGCGAAAAATTGCCTATTCCTCAATCTCCCACATGGGGTTTGTCTTGATTGGAATTTCCACCTTTACTGACTTGGGGATCAGTGGGGCAGTCCTGCAAATGGTTTCCCACGGACTGATTGGGGCTAGCTTATTTTTCTTAGTCGGTGCTACCTACGATCGCACTCACACTCTTGTCCTGGAGGAAATGGGTGGGGTAGCCCAAAAAATGCCGAAGATTTTTGCCATGTTCACCGCCTGTTCTCTCGCTTCTTTAGCCCTGCCAGGCATGAGCGGCTTTGTGGCCGAACTGATGGTTTTTGTTGGCTTTGCGACCAGTGATGCCTACAGCCTGCCGTTTCGGATTATTGTGGTTATCCTGGCGGCGATCGGTGTGATTTTGACTCCGATTTACTTGCTTTCGATGCTGCGAGAAATTTTCTACGGCCCCGAAAACAAGGAACTGACAAGTCATGAAGCACTCGTTGATGCTGAACCGCGGGAGATTTTTATCATTGCCTGTCTACTGATTCCGATCATTGGGATTGGTCTGTATCCTAAAATTTTGACCCAAATTTACGATGCCACAACGGTTAAGCTGACCAGTCGAATTCGAGAATCTGTTCCTACTCTCGTGCAGCGTGATCATCCCAACCCAGTCGCTAACCTACCCTTTCAAGCGGCGACTGTTGATCAGGCTCCTCGTCTTGGCCAGTCTTAGCTGATCCTTATTGTGCTCAGATCTTGAGTTAAGCTTTCAGGTAGAAACAATTGGCTAATCCCTCCCTCAAGGTTGATAGTTTATTAGTGCCTGTAGTTGCACACTCCTGTGGTTCAGTGAATAATAAGCCAAGGTTATTCATGGCTCAAGGTTCCCTGCTCTGGAAAACTGCTGCTTAGTGTATTTCGATTCTTGGCAAAAGGTGGGCGGGCATGCAAGATTCTAATCTTCCAGATCAAAAAATGCTCCTGTTGGTGGATGATGATCCTAATTTGGTATTGCTGGTCAAAGACTACCTGGAATTGCGAGGATATGAGGTGATTACAGCCGGGCATGGGCGAGATGCCCTCAGGCTACTGGAAAAGACTCTCCCCAATCTGATTATTTGCGACGTGATGATGCCAGAAATGGATGGGTATGCGTTTGTAAAGTACGTTCGAGATAATCCACGCACCAACTGTATACCCGTTTTATTTTTATCGGCTAAAGGGCAAATTCAAGACCGAGTGACTGGGTTGAGCACCGGGGCAGATGTCTACATGGTCAAGCCCTTTGAGCCAGACGAACTGGTGGCTCAAATTGAGGCCTCTTTGAAGCAAGCAGCTCGCATGCAGCAGTTTCAATCTGAAGCAGGCAGCGAGCTGTCGGCACAGGTGCCTCTAGATGTAGACCTAACTCCGACGGAGCGGCGGGTGATGCAGTTTGTGGCGAGGGGGATGGCCAACAAGGAAATTGCCGACGAATTACACGTCAGCCAACGCACCGTCGAAAGCCACGTCAGCAATATGCTCGGCAAAACAGGCTTGAGTAACCGCACAGAACTAGCCCGCTGGGCGATCGAACGCCGATTGGCTTAGCGTCTTTGCTCCCAGCGCCATAGCCCAACCATCAAGGCAAACACACCCAGCTGTAAAGCCAAATTGGGCAGGTTTTCAGCCCAATTTTGTCCCGCCAGTAACCGAAAGAAAAACACCACGCCCCCCGTTAGCCCGGAACCTGCCAGAACTAGATACACTACTTGCCTGAGTCCTTTATAGGGGGTTTTAGCTTCAGCCCGTAGACGAGCCAATCGCTCCTGATCCTGACTGTGGTTGGGTTTAATGTCAGGCTGGCTCATAAAAAAATAGTGCTACGCTGGTATACTAGACACTCTAGCATTCAAGGCTTTGCCTAATTTTGCTGGTCAACTTTTCCGCCGATGTAGCTCAGTGGTAGAGCACTCGATTCGTAATCGAGCGGCCGTGAGTTCAAATCTCATCATCGGCTTTCTACAAAATTAAAGCTTTTGCTTGAGCAACAACCACTCCAGAGTCTGTTCTGCGGGTTCCGTCGCCAATTGCGTTGGTGTTTTTTGGACATGTTTAGACTTGTTTAGAGCGCAGATTGAGATAAAGATTGAGATAAAATAGTAGAGTACTCGACAAAATATCTCAATCGTCTATGTATGCCTCAAAACACCGCAGAAAGTCCAAAACAGGTAGTGTTCAAATCCGCACCAGTCACGATCGCCTGCAACTGGTCTTCAGCTTTAGCGGTCAGCGCTACTTTGTCTCGACAGGACTGGCAGACACTCCATTCAATCGCAAACAAGCGCACGACAAAGTGCTGGAAGTTGAGCGGGATATTGCATATGGGGAATTTGATCCAGGCAATCTTGCCAAATATAAAATTCAGACTGCACTGACCACGGCAGAGACGGTTACTCCCGTTCGCAAGTCTCAACTGACTCTGCCTGCTTTATGGGCAAAGTATGTTGATTACAAAACACCAAATGCGTCACCTAAAACCCTGAATGGAACCTATGAGCCTGTAACGGCTCACCTATCGCGATGTGCAAGCGATGGTTTGGAAGATGCGCTGAAATTTCGGATGGAATTGCTTCAGGTCACGACCCAGGGCCAGGTTCGTAGAACCTTAATGCAATTATCAGCAGCTTGTAAATGGGGCCTCAAACACGGAATGATTGCATCTAATCCGTTCGATGGGATGTACAGGGAGATTGAACCGACCCAGCCTGCTCATCCCGTTGCATTTACGGTTGAAGAGCGCGATCGCATTATCGCAGCCTTCGAGAACCATCAGGGCAAAGGGAGCAATTATCAACACTATGCACCTCTGGTTAAGTTTTTGTTCTGGACGGGTTGCAGACCCTGCGAAGCGATCGGGCTGCGATGGGGGAGTGTTACAGCAGACTGTTCGCGAATTCACTTTCATGAAAGTATTGTCGATGTGTCTGGCAAATTGATCCGGCGCGAGGAAACCAAAACAGGGGTGAAACGCTGGTTTAGTTGTACTCCTAAGCTTCAGCAGTTACTGCAATCCCTAAAGCCTGAGCGTCCTCAGCCCGATGATCTAGTCTTTCCTTCGCCTAAAGGTAGTGCAATTCATCTCACCAATTTTAAAGACCGGGCCTGGTACAAAATCTTGACCCGCTTGGAGCTAGATCAGAAGGATGGTATCAAGATGACCCCCTACAATTGCCGGGATACTTTTATCACGTTGCAGGCAATTCAGGGAAATTCGGCTACTACAATTGCCAGATGGGTAGGAAATTCTGGGAAAGTGATTGAAGAGAAATACGTGGACAAGATGAAACTTGAACTTCTGAAACCTGCAGAGATCTGATAGGTTAGTCAGCCAATGCTCTAGTCCCAGTTGATCGCTTAACTGTTTTATGAGCTTGAGGTTGATAGGATGGTAGAGAGCTGAGATAATTCGCAATCCCCTTGTTATGAAGCCCTGCATTTGCTCTATTCATCGCCCAATCCTTCAATAGCTCTACATTGTATCGAACGCAGCGACTAGAAAAGCGACTCCAATGGACTCCTTCGGTCAGTTGGTTCGTCAGGCGAAGTTTCTTGAGCGTGGACTGGGATACTCCCAGAATCTTCGTGGCTTCGTGCTTATTGCACCAAATCCCTGGCTGAGTTTGAGAGGTCTGTACCATCATCCCTGCATCCTCCTGATTAGTCGTAAATCACTCTGCTGATACTGCTGGGTAATTGCCCAGGTCTTGCCCTTCACCTCAACCCATCCAGGCTTGTCTCGCAAAAATCCAATCACTTCAACCTGTCTACCGGCAAAATAGCCCGTCAGTATTTCTACCAAGTCCCCTACCTTCAGCGGCATCAATGCTGCTGTTGATAGATCGCCTGTGTGACAAATAGGATGATCAAGTGCTTTTTTTCTTTGCTCTGTAAGGCTTTGATGCACTTGATCATTTTTGAGTGGATCATGATCAAGTGCTTTTTTGTCTTGCTGTGACTGGGTTTGAAGCACTTGATCATCGCGAGGTAGGTCACACAGGTAAACTTTTTTGCGCGTTACCCCACCTTTAGCCCCCTCGATCGGAATCTTGCGAGTTTCTTCACTGATATGGCCTTGCCGCCACAAGCGTTTGACTAATCGGCGGATGTGAGCGTGGCTGCTGTTGAATTGCCCTGCCAGTTCTTCAATTTCAAACGGGACGGTAGGAAACTGCTGAAAGTGTTCGAGCAACCGTGCTTCCAAGTTGCCCTGACCATTCGGTGTGCAATGGTGTTCACCGTGGTAAACCACCACGCACTCATCATGGTCGAAGCTGATCGCAAACTTCCCCGAACAGCGGCTACGGGATTTCTCAATGCTCCAGATCCGCTGATCTGCGGGCAGGCTATCTTCGGATTTGGGATGCCGCAGATACCAAACTTCACTCACGTTGTCAGGGATTGCGGTTGTGCCTCTGGACTCCCCCAGTTTGTTGGTATGGTGCAAAATCAAGAACGTGCAGCCATAGGTGTTGGCGACGTTCCGTAGGTCGTAGATGCAGGAACCATAGTTGGTGTCCTTCTCATCTAGTTCACTAGCCCGGTTAGCAGCCGTGAAGGAGTCGATAATCACCAGCATGGGGCGCTCTTGCTCAATCCAGCGAGTCAACTGGGGCATCTGGGAGAACTGCCACTCGGTTTCGACCTGTACCAGTCCCCGCTCAAATCGGTCGTAATTGGCATCTCGCAGAGAGTCGGAGAAATCGACATCGGGTTCATCGGTCTGGATGATTAGCACTTTGCCTTGAGTGGTGCGGAATCCATTCCAGGGTTGGCCAGAGGCGATCGCATAGGCCAGGTCGTAACTAAGGCGACTTTTTCCGGTACCGCCATCAGCAATTAGGGCGATCGTGCTGCCTCTGGGAATTTTGCCTGCGATAATCCACTCGCGTTTTTCAGGAGCTTTGGCTAAGAAATCTACGACATCAATAGGGCTGAAGACGTGGGCGCACTCCAAACGAGTTTGATGGATTTTGCGGAGCTGGGCTGTCGAAAGCTCGGCTTGTTTTGCCAGCAGGTTAAGTTCCCAGAGTTGACGGGCGGTGTCTTCAATTAGCAGAATTTGATCAATCCGGTTCAGGCATTGTTCATAGTTGAGTCTAGATTTTCGCGACGGTTGGGCTAGTTCGATGTCTATTGGTTGACTAGCGGTTCTGGCGGCGGTACGGATTGCTTCCACCGTCAAGCCTGCATTCAGGGCATCGGAGATGTCCCAACCTTTTGGGAGAGATTTTTCCGAACAAGGCACCTGGGCAATCCAACCGCGTTCGCCCAAAACACGCGCTAGTTTTTCTGCGCCTTGCTGTCCTGGTTCATCCCGGTCGTAGAAGATGAAGACTTGACCGGGCAATCGCTGAAGTTGTTCGGGGCAGGGAATAACGTTGCAACCACAGGTAAAGGTAGCGATCGCAATATCGGTAACATCTCGCATCGCCCAACCCAACAGGATTGCATCCCACTCTCCTTCGCACAGATAGGTTTGCTTTGCCTGGTCTGGCTGATGGGTAAAGTAAACCATTGCTGGAACCCCTTTTTGAGTCCAGGATGGATTACTATTCCAGGGTTCAAGTCTCAACTTCTGATAGAAGTTCAAGCCCGACTCATCTGCCAGAATCGGAATCGAAACCCCGGTTGTTCCATTCCGGTTGACTAGACCCAGGCGATAGTGACAGGCAGTTTCAGGGCTGATCCCCCGTTGGTCTAACCATTGCCGCGCCCATTGGCTTTCTGCTGAAAGACAGAACTTCGGCACCTTGAGTCAGAACTTCGGCACCCTCTTAAAAGCAACCCCTGGCAGGGGAGAAAATCGACAGGAAATGGGGGGTTAAATCCAGGCGCTCTCGGATGAACTAAA
>JAHHGS010000125.1 GCA_019359715.1 Aphanocapsa sp. GSE-SYN-MK-11-07L
TTGCGATTGAGACCTGTTAATCCCCGAAGTAGTCGCTCATTAGAGAGCGCACGCTCAATGTCTAGCACTGTTGTTTATTAAATTAGGAGGTCTCATTACTTTACCTTATAAAGCAACAAGTCTAATGGGTCGCCATTGTTTACGGGTGACGCAGGTAGTGGGGAGAGTAATATTCGCCGCTGGATTATTGAAAATGACTGGTTAGAGAGCATTGTGGCACTGCCGGATCAGTTGTTTTATAACACGGGCATCAGCACCTATCTGTGGGTGTTGACTAACCGCAAGCATGAGAATCGCAAGGGCAAGATTCAACTGGTGAATGCCACCTCAGACCAGTTTTACCAACGGATGCGGAAGAGCTTGAACAACAAGCGCAACGAAATTACTAACGCACAGATTGACGACATTGCTCAGATTTACCATGCCTTTGAGCCGGGTGAGTATTGCCGAGTGTTTGACAATGAGGATTTTGGCTATCGGCGGATTCGAGTAGAGCGCCCCCTAAGATTGAATTTTGCGGCGTCCTCGGAGCGGATGGAGCGGTTGCATGAGCAAAAAGCGTTTGCTGGGTTAACGGAGAGCAAGAAAAAGAGCGAGGCTGATCAACAAGCAGACCGGGAAGCTGGGGAAGCTTTGCAAAAGAAGATCATAGAGGCTTTGAAGGCTCTCCCGTCGGAAGTCATACGTGACCCCAAACGGTTTTTGCCGTTGTTAGAGAAGACACTGAAGCCATTAAAGCTGAAAAAACCTATACAGGATGCAGTGCTAAAAGCCCTAACAGAACGTGACTCGGAGGCAAAGGAAATGCCTGCCAGCAAGGGTGATGGCTTTGAACCTGATCCAGACCTGCGGGACTATGAAAATGTGCCGTTGCAGATATATGAGAATCTTGAAATAGTGGGGCGCTCAATTTACGACGAAGATGTGCCGCTGAAGCAGGATATTTACGACTATTTTGAGCGGGAAGTGAAGCCCTATGTAGGCGATGCTTGGATTGATCAAGCCTATAAGGATGAGCAGGATCAGCAAACAGGCATTGTGGGCTACACAATTAATTTCAATCGCTATTTTTACAAGTATGAGCCGCCAGAGCCATTAGAAGTCATTGAGGAAAAGATTGCCAAGCTGGAAAAGGAAATTGCGGCTTTGTTGAAGGCTTAGGATATGGGGAAGTATAAGACTTATGAGAAATACAGGCCTTCGAGGGTGGAGTGGCTAGGCGAAGTACCTCAGGATTGGGAGATCAGAAAACTTAAATTTGCTTCTCCAAATTCCTCGGAAAAGCTGGCAGGGAAGCCAGAAGGAGTAGCTTATATTGGATTGGAAAATATTGAGTCTAAAACGGGTCGCCTACTTCTTGAATCGCCCACAGAAGTTGTAGACAGTATCGTTTCTGTTTTTCATCCAGGAGATGTTTTATTTGGGAAGCTTCGCCCCTATCTTGCCAAGGTCTTTTACTCGGATTTGTTTGGTGTTTGCACCAGCGAATTAATGGTTTTACGACCGATTAGTGAGGTTATCGATGGCAAATATCTTTCATATTTACTTCTATCAGATGGTTTCATAAGCTTGGTTAACTCCACTACTTACGGAGCAAAAATGCCCCGCGCTAATTCTAATGAAATTCTCAATATTCAAATATGTAGACCGTCACTAGATGAACAAAAGTTGATCGCTCGATTCCTAGACCGCGAAACCACCCGCATCGACACCCTCATCACCAAAAAACGACAATTCATCGACCTCCTCCAGAAAAAACGAGATGTCATTATTCATCAAGCCATTACCCAAGGACTAGACTCCACTGTCCCTCTCAAAGAGTCCAGCATCCCCTGGATCGGCAAAATCCCTGAAAATTGGGAAGTTAGAAAACTAAAGTTTATCGCGTCTTCTTTAGGTGTTGGGGTTGTTATCCAACCATCCTCCTATGTTGAAGAAGATGGTGGTGAGATTCCCTTCATTCTGGGTAGTGACATTTCTGAAGGACATATCAATGTCGAAAATGCTAGAAGAATTTCGAGAGAAAGTAACTTAAAGCTGAAGCAGACCATACTTAGAGCCAATGATTTAGTCTGTGTAAGAGTTGGTGAGCCTGGAGTTACTGCTGTTGTGCCATCGGAATTAGATGGCATTAATTGTGCATCAGTTATGATTGTTAGGCAGGCAAAATCATTTGATTCATATTGGCTTTGCTATGTCATGAATTCAATCGCAGGAAAAGCAAATATTACCCTTGTTGCTTATGGGGCTGCTCAAAAACAATTTAATATTAGTCATGCTGTTGATTTCCTATACCCATTTCCTCCAAGTATTGAGGATCAGAAAAGAATTACTGCTAAACTTGACCAAAAACTTCAGTTGATTTCCAAACCCATTCAAAAGATAAAGGAGCAGCTAGAAGAATTAACTAAATATCGAAAATCACTTATAACTGCTGCTGTAACAGGCAAAATTGATGTTCGTGAGGAAGAGTTTGCTCAATAAAATAGGAGAACATGATTGTGGAAACCCAGGAACTCAAACAACTACTCAAAGAAACAATTCGAGAAGTTATTCGAGAGGAGAGGCTAGCACTGAGTTTAATCTTAATGCCCTATGTCAGCGAAAAAGAAAATCAAGAAATCTGCTCAAAGTTTGTTTCTCCAACTCAATATGACAAGAATGATTTTGTGGATATGACAGATTGGGTTAACCATGAAGCTTAAATTTAGCAAAAGTGCCATTAAATTTCTGGAGAAACTCGATGCCAAAAATGCAAATAAAATTCGTGAAAGACTTGCCACTCTACTTCATTCCATTGAAGAAAATGGAATTATCCCATTCACAGAGCTTGATCTTAAAAAGCTTAAGGGAGATTGGGATGGTTTCTTCAGGCTCCGAATTGGTAAGATTAGAGTTATTTTTGCTTTAGATGCAAATGAGAATGAGCTTTTGGTTTATGAAATTGACTTCAGAGGGGATGTTTACAAGTAATGCTCATCAATGTCGTATTACATAGCAAAGCTTATATTCACGAGGACGCAGACCACAAGAATTGAAAATCATGTCCCGACTGGATGACATTATTGATTTAATTCAAACGACCAATGAGGTCTACTTTATCACCGCACCAGGGCGAGTGCGAACCGCTTTTATTTTGGTCGATGATATCGTTGAACTCACGCTCAAAACTTTTCTGCAAGAAAAAGCCCTAGAGCAAAGAGCAGCCTGTCAAACCGATTTAGAAACCGCTGGATTAGTGACAACACAAAATCATCGAACTAGCTTAAGACGCTATTGCAAAGAGGATATAGATATTTCTACCTTAAGCAATGACTTAGGACGTGGAGCCGCAGGTGTTCCAACTTTGCAGGGTCATTTCGCATCGTACACATTTCTACGACATTGGAGTGCTAACAATCCCAGTTCCAGAAATACCTTTGATACCGTCATTAACGAAGTCAAGGTCTTTTTTCCATCGTCAACCAGCGGCACATCTCATCCAGTCTCAGACCTCTTAGATGAAGCCCTACAACGCCACACTACCCGAAACAAGTTTTACCACAATCATCATCAAACAGGTTTAACCATTGACGATGACAAGTGCTTACGCGCTCTATGTGGTTTATTCGATTTAATGGAGCATCTTTTTCATGACTTCATTGATAAGGTGAAGCAAAATCATACCGTTCGATGTCAAATCGGGGTGCTTCGCCTCAAAAAGACAGCCTCAGTTGGGCAAATGGAATTGTCTCAGCCTTACACCAATGCATTAGAACAAATTAAACGAGGACATCGTTATGACATGGAGCATCGCTCAATCGAGCATAGCCTGGTTCATACCGTGAGCGATCGCTTTTTCAGAGCTTTATGTGAACAATTTAAGAACAAAGTTGCAGAGCTGCAAACTCGGATCGATCGGATTAACGCAATGGCCCACCCTCATCAAAAGCACCTTGACGAGAGAACTGATAAACAGCAGCTTATTCAAATTCTGCGAGGGCAGCTAAATCAAATTCAAGCCTTGCTAAGTATTCCCTAAACTTGATCAGTTGGAAATCGGAGATTTTGCCGCTATGACCCTCGAATCATCCATTCTAAGCAACATCAAAAAATTACCTGAATCTATGCAAAAAGCGGTTTTTCTGTACACAGAATTTTTGGTTAACCGAATCACTCAGCAAAGCGAAAACCAGCTTGAGACAGTACCAGAAACACCATCAAACAAGCGCGGTGGGTTGGGGATCTGGCAAGGTAAAGTTTGGATTGCCGATGACTTCGATGCTCCCTTGGACGATTTTCAGGAGTATATGTAAATGAATGTCCTGATAGATACCCACGCTTTCCTCTGGTACATTCAGGCAAGCGATCAACTTAGCCAAAACGCTGCAACACTTCTAGAAGATACCGACAATAACCTCTACTTCAGTATTGCCAGTCTTTGGGAAATCGTCATCAAACTGGGTTTGGGCAAGCTAAAACTCAAAAACTCATTTCATGAACTGAAGGAATTACTTGCAAGGCTTTCAATTGAAATTTTACCGATCGCATTTGACGACACCGAAACTTATTTGAGCCTTCCTCTTCATCATCGTGATCCCTTCGATCGGATATTGATTGCTCAGGCAGCGACTCATTCTTTGTCTATCATCAGTGCTGATTCTGTTTTGATGCTTACCCAGTCGATCGCGTGTGGTGATCTCCTCTCCCTACTCAATCGCTCCTTATACTCCGGAACCCGCTATGGTAAAGATCACAATCGACATTCCCGATGACCTCGCCCAGCGGCTTCAGCAGTTTCAAGCCCAACTGCCCCAAGTGCTAGAGCTTGGCTTACAAGAGTTTCGATCTCAACAGCGCTCTGCTAATTTTCTTGACGAGCAAGATATCATTACCCTTCTTGCCAGCCAGCCTACTCCAGAACAAATTCTGGCCATACGCCCATCTCCAGAATTTCAAGCGCGAGTCAGCGATCTGCTCGCCCAGAGCAAAGCCGGAACCCTTTCAGCTAAGGGAGAAGCCGAACTAGATCGCTACTTAACCTTAGAGCATCTGGTGCGTCTGGCTAAAACCCATGCCCTAGAGTCACCGTTCTGATTCTTCAGTTCAATCATCCCGATCGAGTGCAAGAGCGGGCAGGGCTGATTGCGATCGGGCAGTATTCCTAACTCAGTTATGCTCCCCTCAAGGAACTCTACCCACGTCTGCCTCCCCGATATTCAAATTAGATAAGTGAGTGAATCCAAACTTTGTTTGGGCATCCTAACGATATGGAGATCACTGAAAAAGCTTTTGAAACCCACATTGTGAACCATTTAAGTCAGGTTCACGATTATCGCCTGCGTGTCTCCAAGCAAAAAAACGATGCCAGAGACTCCCACTATCAAAAATTTCTCTGTCTCGATTGGGAAATTCTTCTAGAGTTCATCACCGCTACCCAACCCGACAGTTGGAAGGCGCTGGAAAAACAACACGGCACCGCCACCGTGCGCGATAAATTTCTCCAACGGCTCACCCGCGAAATTGAGCGGCGAGGCACCTGGATGTTCTGCGCCGGGGCATTAAAGACTACGGCTGCTACTTTCAACTTGCCTACTTCAAACCCGTCAGCACTCTCAACCCAGAACATCACATCCTCTACCGCAAAAATATCCTCAGCGTTGTGCGCCAGTGCCACTACAGCGCCGTCGAGACGAAAGATGCTCTGGATATCGTGCTATTCCTGAATGGTCTGCCTATTTTTACCCTGGAATTGAAGAACAAGCAGACTGGGCAAACCGTGGCAAACGCTCGTGAGCAGTATGCCAGCGATCGCCATCCTAAAGGTGAACCACTGCTCCAATTCAAACGTTGCCTCGCCCACTTTGCCATAGACGATGATGAAGTCTACATGAACACCCGTCTAGAGGGAAAACAAACCTATTTCTTACCATTTAACCGGGGCAACAACGGCGGCCCAGGGAATCCGCTTAACCCCAACGGCTACGCCAGCGCCTACCTCTGGGAAGATCTATTTTCCTCGGACAGCATTCTAGAACTGATCGGTAGCTTTATCCATTTAGAAACCGACGAGCGCAACGGTGTCAAAACCGAGAAACTGATCTTCCCTCGTTATCATCAGCGTCGTGCAGTCCAAAATCTGATTGCTCATGCCCAACAACAGGGTGCGGGTCAGCACTATTTAATTGAGCACAGTGCCGGCAGCGGCAAAAGCAACACGATTGCCTGGCTAGCCCATCGCCTCGCCTCCCTGCACAACGATCAGAATCAGCGAGTATTTGACTCCGTGATTGTGATTACCGATCGCCGAGTGCTCGATCGGCAATTGCAAAATACGATTCGCCAATTCGAGCAAACCCCTGGAGTTGTTGCGGTGATCGATAAACATAGTGACCAACTAGTGGAAGCCCTGATCAGTGGTGCAAACATCATCGTCAGCACCTTGCAAAAATTTCCCGTCATCGTCAACAAGGTCGATCAGTTAGAAGGACGGAATTTCGCCATCATTGTCGATGAAGCCCACTCTTCCCAAACCGGAGAAGCCAGCAAAAGCCTCAAAGAAGTCCTGCAAGTACAAACTCTGGAAGAAGCGGAGCAACTGGAAGCCGTCGCCCCTCCTACTGATGAAGACCTAATTAATCAAAACATGGAAGCACGGGGCCGACAACCCAACCTTAGCTTCTTTGCCTTCACCGCTACCCCTAAGCAAAAGACCCTGGAGCTGTTTGGCACCCCGCAACCCGATAGCAGCTTTCAACCTTTTCATCTCTACACCATGCGGCAGGCGATCGAAGAAGGCTTTATTCTCGATGTGCTGCAAAACTACACTACCTTTACTACCTACTTCAGCCTGCAACAAAAAGCAGCCGATGACCCCCATGTAGAAAAAAGCAAAACCATTAGCCTGCTCAAGCGCGAAGTTGAATTACACCAACACACTATCACCCAAAAAACCGCCTTAATGGTGGAACATTTTTGGGAAACAGTGCGCCACCAAATTCTTGATGCCCAGGGTATCGGGCAAGCCAAAGCAATGGTGGTCACTCGCAGCCGCCTCCATGCCGTGCGCTATAAGCAAGCCTTTGATGAGTATCTGAAAAAACAAGGCTATCCCGTCAAAGCGTTGGTCGCTTTTTCAGGCAGGGTAGATCATCAAGGTCTAGACTTTACCGAAGCCCAGATGAATGGCTTTTCTGACAAGCAAACAGCGGAGCAGTTCAAAAAGTCAGAGTACCGATTCCTGATCGTGGCAGAGAAGTTTCAGACGGGCTTCGATCAGCCCCTCCTCCACACAATGTATGTAGATAAGACGCTTAGCAGCGTTGCCGCTGTCCAAACACTCAGTCGGCTGAATCGCACCCACCCTCGCAAAGCTGAAACCATGATTTTAGACTTCGCGAACGAGTCTGACGATATTCAAGCTGCCTTTCAGCCTTATTATGAAGCAACCTTACTGAGCGAGGGTGCTGACCCCAATAAACTGTATGACACTCAAGCCCTACTAGATGAGTTTCGTCTGTATAGAACGCATTTAGGATCTAGTGTATATTTCAACGAGACTTGAGAAAGTCTGAATCAGGGATAACACTCAGGCTAAACCTTCACCTCATGAGCTATACCAGTGACTTAACCGATGCAGAATGGGCCATCATTGAGCCTCTACTACCCAAAAAAAGACGAACTCGTCCTCCCAAATGGTCAAAACGTCAAATCCTCGATGGGATCTTCTATCAACTTAAAAATGGCTGCCCTTGGGGAAACCTACCGAAAGACCTGCCGCCTTACTCGACCGTGTTTTTTCATTATCAGCATTGGCGGGACTGGGGTGTGATGGATGAGATTATGGACACCCTTCATGCCCGTGCCCGTCAAGCCATGAAAAAAAACCGCACCTGACCACTTTACTGATTGGCGACTCTCAGGCAGTCGATAACACCTGTAACGCCGAGAAAGCTTCTAAGGGATTCTGCCGCTACAAATGTACCAATGGCATCAAGCGGCATCTGCTCGTCGATACGCTGGGCTTTCCCTTTTTCACCCATTGCACTCCGGCCAATGTCAGTAGACCTCTTGCATAAATAATCTTGATGACTGAGCTTTTGCCCCCCTAGCCCCCCAATTCTGGGGAACTGGACTTGAAGTCCCCCAGAATTGGGAGATTTAGGGAGCTTTCCAAGATTTATGCAAGAGGTCTAGTGATGACCAAGGGCTGATTGAGATGCTGACGCAACATATCGATTTTTTTCGTCGCAAGCCAGTCAATGTACCGAAGGTCAACATTTTGCTTGACCAGGGCTATCATCCCCAGCACTTAATTGCAGCGTTAGAGCAGGTTTATCCGCAAATCATGACCAAGATTCGGTTTCAACTGGCTCCTAAACCCACGAAAGCCGACAAAGCAGCCCAAGGGAAATCGGGCTTTGTCCCAATTCCACAGCGGTGGATTATCGAGCGTTCCAATGCCTGGGTTGACCGATGCAACAGTCTGGTCAAGAACTTCGAGCGTACCCTGGAACATGCCAATACGAAGCTCAAGCTCTGTTTTATCAGACTCCTCTTAAGGCGCTTAACGGCTACCTGAGATCCTAAATGGGTTCTATACATCTGACCAAGTTACTGAAATTGCAGCGCTGTATCTCAGGAAAGGTAAAAAAGCCAACCAGCTTCAGCCGTTGTTACGAGAGATCGTCGGGCGCTACGAATATATTCCAGAACCTGAAAGGAGGTTGGAATTCAAGCATCGACTACGCTCTTACATTCGTCTCTACGCTTTTCTCTCTCAGATTGTCACCTTCAAAGATCCCGATTTGGAACAGCTCTACCTATTCGCCAGACTCCTATTACGTGCCCTGCCCCAAGAACGGGAAAAAGCAAGCTTGCGGGCAGCAGAGTACGCTGACTTAGAAAGCTATCGCATTCATAAAACCTTTACTGGACACATTAGCTTGCAGTCTGGGGTCGGAACCCTTGATCCCCTTGCTGCTCTTGATGGCGCTGTCATTAAAGATCTTGAAAAGGCTGCCCTATCTGAAATTATTGCTGAAATAAATCAGCGGTTTGGTACCGATTTTACTGAAGCTGATCGGGTATTTTTCGCAGAGTTGAAGACACGACTAGCAGAAAATGACAGTCTGCAAGCTAGTGCCAAAGCCAATACAAGGGAAAATGTTCAGCTTCTCCACGATGCGCTGTTCAATGCAGCCCTCCAGACTATGATTGACAGCAACTTCGAGATGTTCAAACGGATCAATGATAATGAGGAGTTTGGACAAATTGTCAGAGCAAGAATCTTTGATCAGGTCTACCAAGAGATTTTGGGCAATCTGAACTCGAATTAGCCGATTTTTTAAAGACTTTATTTACCGTGTGTAAATCAGGCAGAATTGCTTTTGCTGGTCAGCCGATGAAACCGCCAGACAAAGATGACTCCGGCCACTGCAACCCCGATCGACTGCCCTATCCACAGGCCAACGCCGCCAAATCCGCAGGGAAATCCGAGCAGGTAGCCACTGGTCAGCCCGACCCCCCAGAACGCAAATCCGCTCAGTAACATGGGTACACGGGCATCTTGCAGCCCGTAGAGCGCTCCCATCGCCACCCGTTGGACACCATCGAGGAGTTGAGAGACAGCGGCAACAATCAGCATTGGCATTGCTAAAGCAACAACATTTGCATTAACCGGGTTGTGACTATCTAGATAGACACTAATGATTGGCTGGCGAAAGAGCACCAGCCCGATCGCCGTTAAGCCCATAAATATTGCAGCAAAAGCAATCCCGACGTAGCCAGCTTGTCGTGCGCTTTTCAGGTCGCCCAGCCCCAACCACTGACCGACACGGGCAGTCACCGCAAAGGACATGCCCAGCGGCACCATGAAAATTACGTACATGGTTTGGTAAACCGTTTGGTGAGCGGCCAGAACCTCAGTGCCCAAAATGCCCATCAGAAAAGTAATGGCAGTGAACAGCCCATATTCCAACGCAATCGTGACGGCGATCGCCGCTCCAATTTTTGTCAACTGCTGAAGGATGTGCGGTTTGATCCGATGTAAATCCTGAAGAAATCGATATTGCTGCAATTGCGGATGCTTGAGGGTATAGATCAAGAACAACAGGAACATTAACCAAAAACTCAGTCCACTCGCTAACCCCAAGCCTGCCAACTCCATCCGGGGAAAGCCAAACTTACCAAACCCTAAAGCATAATTACCAATCAGGTTAAACAGTGTGCCAATTATGACAATCCCGATCACAACCTGCGCTTGCGAAACCGCAGAGACGTAGCCTCGCAGCATTGCGAACCCCAAGGCGGGAAAAATCCCCCACACAATCGAGTCAAAATAAGGCTCTGCCAGCGCCACAATCTCTCCGGACTGGTGCAGCCAACGGAGGACTGGGGCTAAGTGGGCGATCGCAAACATCAGCGGAATGCTCAGCAGCAGCGCTAGCCAGAGTCCTTGTCGGGCAATTTGCTCAATTTGCGATTTTCGGCCCGCCCCGTAGGCTTCGGCCACCAATGGACTGACTGCCATCACAATTCCACTCGCCACATTCAGCAAAAGCTGAAACGTTGTCGAGGCTAATCCACCAGCGGCTAGGCTTTCTGCCCCCAAATGCCCCATCATGATTGTGTCGATCAAGCCAATTCCAGCTTGGGCGACTTGAGCACTCGCCAACGGGACAGCAAGTTTGAGAAATTCCCGACTTTCTATACCAAGATTTGACTCAGCTAATTCTTGAGTGACCACGACGGTGCCTTTTTGCTTTACCACTGATGCACGGCTTACACTCTAAGAAAGTTGCGTTATTGCAGACTACTTAAACCTTGCGCGACTATCAACATCTTGCGGCAAGTTTTTCGCGTTCAGCCTGATCGAAATCTCCAGCAACCCTAATTCGCTCCTGCCGGTTGGCACCCAGGTAGTGAACCGAATTGCCTTGCCAGAGTCTCCTCAAGGGGCGATGGGGGTGATTGTGCGATGCTTTCAACTTTCCTCCCTGTTCGACTTGATTCGCCAAAAGCTAGAACATACTGAGCGATCGCCCGCTCAAGCTCCTGATTCAGAATTTCATCGCTGGGAATGCGATCGGCGGGTCGGCAAACTAGAAGATGCCGGCCATTTGCCAGAAGCCCCAACGGCCAAACCTGCTCTGAACGACTGACTGATAAGAGTGCGGTGCAGTTAAGTCGTGTGGCAAGTAGTGCTTGCACCCGATCGCCTGACGATTCACAGCTTTTGGGCAACAACGCCCCATTCAACCAAAAATGGTTATAAATTTGGGATAGAGGTAAGCAGAATTTTTGGTTGATCTGAATGATCTAAGGAAACCGACATCAAAAATTCTCATCCATTTGGACTCACCCGAATGGCAGCAAAAGATTGAACTCCTGATCGCCAACTCTGTATTGTGCATAACTGGAGTCAGACCTCCACAAGTTTCCTCAGGCTCAGTTTCAAGGACATAATTTGATGGCTACCCAGTTAAATCTGCTCTCCCAGGGCAAGATTGTTCCCACTGCTCTGCACCAAGAGATGGAACAGTCTTACCTGGAATACGCCATGAGCGTGATTGTCGGGCGGGCCCTGCCAGATGTGCGCGATGGGCTGAAGCCCGTCCACCGTCGAATTATCTACGCCATGCATGAGCTGGGCTTGACCCCGGATCGCCCCTACCGCAAATGTGCCCGCGTGGTTGGGGATGTCTTAGGGAAATATCATCCCCACGGCGATCAGTCGGTCTACGATGCTTTGGTGCGGATGGTGCAAGACTTTTCTAGCCGCTACCCGCTGCTGGCTGGGCACGGCAACTTTGGCTCTGTGGACAACGACCCGCCGGCCGCCATGCGCTACACCGAAACTCGCTTGGCCGGCGTTAGTCACCAAACCCTGCTGGCAGAAATTGACGAAGCCACGGTTGACTTTATCGACAACTTTGACAGCTCCCTGCAAGAGCCAGTTGTCCTGCCCGCCCAGTTGCCAATTTTGCTGCTGAATGGCTGCTCTGGGATTGCGGTTGGGATGGCGACGAATATTCCGCCTCACAACCTGGGCGAAATTGTTGATGCCTTAATTGCCCTGATTGATCGGCCGCAGTTGTCGCAAGAGCAATTGCTGCAACTGGTGCCCGGCCCAGACTTTCCGACTGGCGGCATTATTATTGGTCGGACAGGAATTGAAGAAGCCTATGCCACTGGGCGCGGCAGCGTTACCCTGCGCGGAGTGGTCAGCATGGAAGAAACTCAACCGGGCAAGGGGCGTCACCGCCGAGCGATGATTGTGGTGACAGAGTTGCCCTACCAGGTGAATAAAGCGGGCTGGATTGAAAAAATTGCTGATTTGGTCAACCAAGGGCGAATTGAAGGGATTGCTGACCTGCGTGACGAGAGCGATCGCGAGGGGATGCGGGTGGTGATTGAACTGAAGCGAGAAGCCCAACCCCAGCTCGTGCTAGAGCAGCTATATCGACAAACCCCGCTGCAAATTAACTTTGGCATTATTATGCTGGCGATCGCGGCCGGGCAGCCCCGCCAAATGCCGCTGCGCGAGATGTTGCAGCAGTTTTTAGACTTTCGAGAACAGACCGTCACCCGGCGCTACCAGCACCAGCTTGACCAAGCCCAAGCCCGCTCACATTTGGTGCAAGGCTTGCTGACAGCCCTCGATCAGCTTGATCAACTGATTGAGATTTTGCGGCAGGCGGCAGATGGCACGACGGCTAAATTAGCCCTGCAAGAGCAACTCGCCTTAAGCGATCGCCAAGCCGATGCGATTTTGGGAATGCCGCTGCGCCGTTTGACCGGCTTAGAGCAGCAAAATCTCCGGGCCGAGTTTGCTGAACTGAGCCAGCAGATTCAGCAGCTAGAAACCCTGTTGTCCGACCGTTCAGAGTTGCTGAAAGCCCTCAAAAAAGACCTGCGTACCCTCAAGCGCCAGCACAATGACCCGCGGCGAACCCGCCTCCAAACCGCAGCCGATCCGCTGCCGACGGTGGCTGAGCTAGCCGCCGATACTGAAGTGATGGTGGAAGTGACGCAACGGGGCTACGGGCGACGTTCGATCGAAAAAACTCGCCGCAGCAACGGAAATGGCACTGTCTACGGTGAATGGCAGGAGCTGAAAAAAGACCTGCCTGTCTTGACTCAAAAAGCCAAACTTGCCGATGAATTGATTGTATTAACCCACAGCGGCAAAGCCTATAGTCTCCCTCTGCAAGACTTGCCGGCTAGCGATCGCCGCGATCGCGGCACCCCGTTGGTGACGCTGCTGCCGGAGTCAGCCCAAGCCGAAACCATTTTGACTCAGTTTATTTGGCCAGAAACGACTGACCAACTGCACTTGATTTTGCTCACCCAGCAGGGGCGGATCAAGCGCTTGCCCCTGACTGAACTGACGGACATTACCGGGCGCGGGCTGACGGTGTGTAAGCTCAAAGACAGCGATCAATTATTCTGGGCCGGTTTGGCTGAACCCAGCAGCGAACTGGCGATCGCCACTTCGACGGCCAGAGTTCTTCGCTTTCTGTGGTCTGAGATTCCGATTCTGGGGCGACCAACTCTGGGGCAAGTCGCGCTCCGCCTGCGAACTCAAGAAAAACTGGTGGGAGCCGTCTCGCTGGAGAGTGACGATAATTTACTGCTGATTTCGGAGCAGGGCTATGGCAAACGGATGCCGATCAACGCAGTGCGCCTAACTCGCTTGGGGGACTTGGGCACCCCAGCCTTGCAGTTTGCGAATAAAAAAGACCGCCTGGCCGCGATCGCCCCTGCCCGCCCCAGCGAAGATTTTGTGGTTCTGACGGACACTAACCGCTGCGCCTACCTACAAGCTGACAAAGTAGCCCTCTGGGGGAAAGATGGCACCGGCAAGCGGCTGATTGTAACTCAACCGAGCGAGAAAATTGCCCATGCTTCTCAAATGTCCTCAGTGTTCTAGCCAGTTAAGGCCGGCTCTGATCAGCGATCGCTAGATTTGCCCTCAGTGTGGATGGGTGAGTATCCTCAGTACAGAACAATCCAAAAGAGACTCAACCATATTTGGCTGACCAAACTGTGGCTCCAGAACACGAACCATCTCCCAAACAAAAATCATCCAATTTAGGTGGCTGTCTAATAGTTGGACTAGCTGGAACATTGGTCATATTAGGTTTAGCCATATTCCTACCGAGTCATTTGTCTTCAGTAGACCCCGATCGTCGAAGTCAGTACAGTGCTCAGAGTCAAATTGATCAGGTCACTAGAGGGCAGCAAGTTTTTTATTTAGAACACAACACCTTTACCAATTCATGTAATGATCTTTGGTTTGACGATGACAGGTTTGATGCCGATAGT
Organism: Aphanocapsa sp. GSE-SYN-MK-11-07L; assembly: GCA_019359715.1. GTDB lineage: Bacteria > Cyanobacteriota > Cyanobacteriia > Thermosynechococcales > Thermosynechococcaceae > JAHHGS01. The sequence continues at coordinate 14,308 of JAHHGS010000125.1, forward strand.
GTTGAGGGATACAGCATACAAATTACTCATGCCGATGCTAAATTTTCTGTCGTCAAAGCAATACCGAACAGAGAGGGCTTAAGAGCGTATGTAGGAGCAGTAACCTTAAAAGATGGGTTTCCTATATCGTCTTTGTGCGAATCTAAAAACTTTGGTCAGTCCATCTCTGATCCGGTTGTGATTAAGGGTGTTTTAACCTGTGGATCAGGTTCAGTGAAGCGTTGGTAGTTATGTATTGTCATAGTTTCTGTAAAACTACTATACAAAAAAGCCTCTCGGAGAGAGGCTTTGAGGAAGAAGAGAGTTCGATTTGGCAGGTTTTCCGCCTAGTCGTCGGTGAGAATTGACCGATTCAGGGCTAGGGCAGGCGTAATCAGCTTCATTTCATCTGGGGTGAGATATTGACCCATTACATCCGGCATTACCTTGTGGCTGACTTTGGCGGCTTTACCGTAGCCAACCGCATTCACAATTGTTCTAACCCAGCAGAGCACCCCATTACGGAGATTGTCTAGGTCATCAATCAGCATGGCGGCGGCGGAGCAGCGAACGGCGGTTTTGCGATCGCGTAAACAAAAGTCAAGGTACTCTTTACTGGCAGTGCTAAAAAATTCTGGTTCAGCCGCCCGGACGTGAGTATCAAGCTGGTTGGCGATCGCATCAGCACTATCGCGCAGCTTTTCGTAGGTCTGAATCCGTTGATCAACAGTCTGCAAGTAGTTTTTCAGAAATTGCAATTCCGAAGCAGTGGCATAGCGTCCATCAGCATCAATGCTGAGACGATTCAATTGCTTTAACATCAGTCTATTTCCTTGGTTTGAATTCCTTTGGTTAAATTACCGACCTACAAACTCACCGTGGCGGAGGCGCTTTTCAATATCACGAGCCGTTGCGCCTTCCGTGTGCCAGAAGCTAGCCGCGTCAATCCGGTCTTGCTTACCGAGCAGAAACTTACAGTAGGTTTCGCCCATGGCATAGCACTGAATTTCAATGCAGCTCAGGTTCTTTTTGACCAAGCCGGTGAAGAAGCCAGCGAACATGCCAGCGTAAAGATGGCAAACAGGCTTGCCGACATCACCTAAGGTGCGAGCCACGGCAGAGTCAAAGATGTTGATGAACATGAAACCATTTTTCTGTTCGCTCAAATCAATATCCCAGTTGCCCCAGCCTTGGGTTGTGAAGGGCCACCACCAAGCTTCTAGGGCAAAGGTGAGGCTAGAGGTGCGGATTTCGCGGCGGTATTCTTTCTCGAACCAGTTCTGAAAGAACTTGGCATCGCGTTTGCCCCATTCTTCACCGATGTTGTACATCACAACACCAGAGGCACTGCCAACTTCTTCTTCTAGCCCTTCAATCAGACCGACAATAAAATCTTCTGTCACTAGGACATTGCGCCCTTCGTTCCAGTCAGTAATGCTGCCGTCATCACTGTTAAAGCTAAAAAAGTTGTCTAAGTTGTAATGATTAAACCGATTTGGAAATCGTCTCTTTAAGGTGTGCTTTGTCATTGGATTGCCAACAGACGTGTTACCAACAGACTGAGATGATGCGTCGCCAAAGGTAAGAGAACCAAGATGTGCGGAAGCGACCATAAATGTCCCCCGATTTGTATAGATCTAAAGAATTTTTAGGCAGGCTGTAAAAATTAGATATATCTTTAACAGACTTGCTCTTATGTACTATCTAACAGCAAAGCCTAGGGGACTGCACACCGTAATTTTACGGAACTTCTAGCTGTTGCAGTAGCGCTAAAAACTCTGGCTCCGACAGGCAGGGAATGCCTAGCGTTTGAGCGGTTTCTAACTTACTGCCTGCCTCTGCGCCAACAATGACAAAGTCAGTTTTTTTACTAACAGAATTGGTGACTTTTCCCCCCGCCCGTTGGACAAGCTGTTTAGCCTGGTCTCGCTTTAGGGTGGGCAGTGTGCCCGTCAGGACAAATACCTTACCCGCTAGAGCGGTGCTGGTTGGGGCGGACTTGCCCTCTCCGACTAATTGCAGCCCGATCGCCCGTAGTTTTTCAACTAAGTCTTGATGGCTAGTCGTTTGCAGCCATTCGTAGACCGATTGGGCAATTTCTGGCCCAATCCCATGCACGGCGGCGATCGCGGCTGGACTGGCTTCGATCAGCCGATCAACGCTGGTGAAATATTCACTCAAAAGTTGGGCATTCACACTGCCAACATGACGAATGCCGAGACCATACAGCACCCGTGACCAAGGCCGCTGTTTTGAGTGGGCGATCGCCGCTACGATTTTGCTGGCAGATTTTTGCCCCATTCGATCTAGGCTGGCCAATTGCTCTATCGTCAACTGATAAAGGTCAGCCACCGACTGCACCAACTGCTGATCAACCCACTGCCGGACTAGCTTTTCACCCACGCCATCAATATCCAGCGCATCTCGGCTCACCCAATGAATGATCCCGCCCCGGACGATCGCTGGGCAGACTGGGTTGACACAGCGAGTCACCGCTTCATTGGCGGGCTGGACAACCGGCTGAGCGCACTCTGGGCAATGGCTGGGCATTTCAAACTGCTGCGCATCGGCGGGGCGCAGCTCAGCAAACACTTGCAGGACTTCCGGAATAATTTCCCCCGCCTTGTGAATCGCTACCTTGTCGCCAATGTGGATATCCAGTTCCGCCAGTCGATCGCGGTTGTGCAGGGTGGCGCGGGCCACAGTTGTCCCAGCCAGTTCGACTGGCCGCAGCTCCGCCACCGGGGTCAGTGCCCCTGTTCGTCCGACATTGACGCTAATGTTGAGCACCTCAGTCACGGCTTGCTCTGGTTCGTACTTCCAGGCGATCGCCCAGCGAGGAAATTTTTGGGTGAATCCCAGTTCGGCTTGCAGCAGCAGAGGATTAAGCTTCACTACCACGCCATCGGTCATGTAGGGCAGAGTTTTCCGCTCGGTAGACCAGCGATCGTAATAGGCTTGCACCTGCTCCAGGTCTGGGCAGCGTTGTCGGTTGGGATTGACTCGAAACCCAATCTGCTGCAATTGCTCCAAACAGTCCGATTGGCTGGTTGGCTGCTGGCTAGCCGTCAGATCAGAGCTAAACAAACCCAACTGCCCGTCCCTTGGCTCAGAAAGGACGTACAGCGTATAGGCAAAAAAGTCGAGCTGGCGCTGGGCGACAATCCGGGCGTCAAGCTGACGTAAAGTTCCAGCCGCAGCGTTGCGGGGGTTGGCAAAAAGCTGCTCGCCTGCCTGCTCCCGCTCTTGATTAATTCGATGAAAGGCAGCCAGCGGCAACAGTGCCTCGCCTCGGACTTCCACAATTGGCGGCGGCTGATCCCAATTCAGCCGCAGCGGGATCGAGCGAATTGTCCGAATGTTTTGCGTGATCTCTTCTCCTCGCATTCCATCGCCACGGGTCACCCCCCGCGCTAGTAGGCCATTTTCGTAGGTCAAGGCGATCGCTGAGCCGTCAATTTTGAGTTCACAAACATAGTCCCAGGTTTGCTCAGGCAAGGAGTGGTCGTGATTGCTCGTCCAGTATCTTTGCCAGCGGTCTTGCCACGCCTGCATTTCAGCCAAGTTAAAGGCATTTTCTAAGCTGTAAAGCGGCACTTGATGCTGGACAGAGCTAAATTGGGTCGCTGGCTGTTCACCCACCCGCTGAGTTGGGCTATCGGTTGTCACTAAGTTGGGATGTTCTGCTTCTAAGTCCTGGAGTTGGCGATAGAACTGGTCGTAGACCGCATCTTCCATGATCGGCTGGTCGAGCACGTAGTAGGCATAGCTAGCCCGTTGCAGGAGCTGCCGCAGGTCTTGTATTTGAGTTTTAATGGATGCCACTGCGATTATCTCCCTGCCTGCGTTCATAAGGTGTCTCCGAGGGAGAATCGCGCCGGATTCTGGTCGGGGGCTTCCCCAATTTAATCAACGATTAGGCAACCCGCAATCACAAGTTGAAGAAATGCTGGATAGCGGATTGTCTATTAGTCGTGCTGTCAGCAAAATTATGTCTGCAAAACATAACAATTCTGTTTTCTAAGCATTGATCCCCAGTCGCTTGCAATGTCACAATTTCATGACATTGCGATCCCCGCGCTGCCCGAAATTCCGTCGATCGCTGGCAAATCGCGCCTTAACAAGGCTTGACTCTCTGTAAATTTTTGGCAATATACAAACAAGGGGAAACGATCCCCAGCCCGTTGGCTAAGTTGCAGAGTCTCATTTTGCCAGTGAGAATCTCCTCCTCAGTCAGGCCCAAGTATCGGAGGCAATCGCAATGGTTAACGAACGGATACCTTTAGAGGAGATGACCTTACGGCAGCTGCGTCGAGTTGCCAGTGAGTACAGCATTTCCCGCTATAGCCGGATGCGGAAAGATCAACTCCTAACCGCTATTCAGTCAAAGCAGAATCTAATCTCTGCCCCAAGCCCATCCCGTAATCTGGAGTCACAAGAAAAAGTGGAAGCAGCAAAATTTGAAGTTGGTCAAGTTGATTTAACCGGGGGTTCGTTGGCAGTTGTGGATGAAGGCTTTGGTGATTTACCCGGCGGCTATGGCGACAGCCGAATTGTCATCATGCCGCGTGATCCGCAGTGGGCTTATGTCTACTGGGATATTCCAAATGAGCATCGCCAAGAACTGCGCCGCCAAGGTGGGCAACAACTGGCCCTGCGAATTTGTGACTCAACTGACGTTGACCTCAATCATCAGGCTTCCCACAGCGTCCAAGAGTATCCCTGTGATGAATTAGCCAGAGAGTGGTATCTGCCGATCCCAGTCAGCGATCGCGACTACATTGCTGAAATTGGCTACCGCTGCGCCGATGGTCGCTGGTTAGTGCTGGCTCGGTCTGCCCCGGTTCGGATTCCGCCCACCTATCCGACTGACTGGATTAGCGATCGGTTTATCACCGTCAACTGGGACACGGATTTGCGCGGTCAGACCCTGATTGATTTGGGTTCCCCCAACGTTGGCAAGGAAATGGCACCGACGATGGACGAAGACAACCCGATTTACAGCAACATTTTTGCCCTGGCCCGCAGCGCCGAGGCGCAGCGAGTTGCTGGTTCAATCTACGGCTCCATGCAGCAAGTGCCCGTCCATGAAGAATCACTTAGCTCCTACGTTTTCCCCTCTGGGGTTGGCATGTGGGCAGTCCCAACAGCTTCTGGACTCACAATGTCTGGCGTTGGTTTCTCAGCTTCCATGCCCCCCGTTCGCCCTCGCTCGTTCTGGCTGGTCGCCGATGCTGAACTGATTGTTTATGGAGCGACGGAACCCGATGCCACGGTTACGATTGGCGATCGCCCAATTCAACTCAGCTCTGACGGCACCTTCCGGTTCCAGATGTCCTTCCAGGATGGGCTAATTGACTACCCAATTGTGGCGGTGGCCGCCGATGGGGAGCAAAATCGCGCCATTCACATGAAGTTCACCCGCGAAACCCCAGAGCGTCGCACCAACACCAAAGCAGAAGCAGTTCTGGAATGGTTCAACTAGCCGGTTTTAGCTAACTCGCTAGCGGTTTCAAGCAAAAGCTGGATTAAAAAGCACCTCTGACCTGATTTGGCAGAGGTGCTTTTTAATTAAGTTGGCACAGAAATAACCTTAGACCAAAAAGTCTGCCACGCTTTCGTTGTAGTCGATTGGCAGCACCGCCATCAGGTTTTCGGCTGGACGAGGAATAATATGAGAAGAAAGAAAAAGCTTATCATTCGCAACATAAGGATGCATTTTCTTGGCGGCCGCAATCCCTGCCTCTACCGACAGATTCACTTCTGAAACATTGCCCCGCACGATGATGGTAACGTAGGCTCCGCTGACTTTTTCCATGTAGACCAGCGTGACCCTGGCTGCTTTGACCATTACATCTGCGACGGCGAGCGCTGGAGGCAACCCCCGCACTTCAACCATCCCAACTGCCATTGACATCCGCCTGTCTCCTGAACACAAAATTCACCTCAATTATTGTACGGGTATTGCAAGGGTCTAATCAGATCGTCTGGGCAGTAAACTCAGATCATTTGCCAACTTTCTTTCCGCAGATTTGGGCAAAGAAGCATGGCAACAGTCTATGTAAATCTGTACCGTTCACCACGGGGACAAACCACAGTAAGCTAAAATAGGCAAGGTCTGGAACAACCTTGCTTCTGGGCTACGTGAAAAGTTTGTTTTCATGGGAGTGGGTCTAACCCACTTTTTTTGTCTTTAATTTCTCTGCCATGAGTCATCCTCTGATTCCAGAAATCTTAAATCTAGCGGCTCCAGTAGCGGCTGATTTACAGCTAGAAGTTGTTGGAGCTGTCTTTCACACGCATCAAGTTCCACCTGTCCTGCGGGTCGATATTCGTAACCCTGGCGGTGACATCAGCCTTGACGACTGTGAGCGGATGAGTCGAGCTTTAGAAGCTGCGCTTGATGCCAGTGATCTAATCCCTGATGCTTATGCCTTAGAGATTTCTAGCCCTGGCATTTCTCGCTGCCTGACCAGCGATCGCGAATTTGTCTCTTTTCGGGGCTTTCCGGTCATGGTGCAAACCAGCCAGCCTGGGCACCAAGAGTGGTTTGGCAACTTGATTAGCCGCGACGAAACGAACGTCTACCTGAATCAGAAAGGCCGAACCGTCAGCTTACCCCGGACGCTGATTATCCAAGTGCAACTGCACGAACAACATTCTTAGCAATTGGAGAGACTCCTATGTCAATGGTTCGCCTACCCGGCCTGCGAGAGATGATCAACGTGATTAGCCGCGAGCGCAATCTACCCAAACACGCCGTTCAGGAAGCGCTGCAAGAAGCTTTGCTAAAGGGCTATGAGCGCTATCGGCGCACCTTGCGCCTAGATGGGGCCCACTTCGACGAAGAATATTTTCAAAATTTTGATGTCGAGCTTGACCCGGATGAAGAGGGCTTTCGGGTTCTAGCCACGAAGGCAATTGTCGAGCAGGTAGACAACCCCGACCACCAGATTGCCCTCTTAGAAGTCCAGGAAGTGGCGGCTGAAGCCCAGTTGGGCGACACTGTGGTTTTGGATGTCACCCCCGATCAGCAAGACTTTGGGCGGATGGCCGCGATTCAAACCAAGCAGGTTTTAGCCCAAAAGCTGCGCGATCAGCAGCGGCGCTTGGTGCAAGAAGAATTCCAAGATTTAGAAGGAACGGTTTTACAGGCGAGAGTGCTGCGGTTTGAGCGCCGATCGGTGATTATGGCTGTGACCAGCAGCTTTGGCCAGCCCGAAGTCGAAGCCGAATTGCCGAAGCGAGAGCAACTCCCGAACGACAACTATCGGGCCAATGCCACGTTTAAAGTGTTTTTGAAACGGGTGCAAGAGGGCCCGTATCGCGGCCCGCAGTTGTTGGTTTCAAGGGCTGATGCCGGTCTGGTCGTGTATCTGTTTGCCAACGAAGTGCCAGAAATTGAAGACGAAGTGGTGCGGATTGTGGCCGTGGCCAGGGAAGCCAACCCGCCATCTCGGCACGTTGGCCCCCGGACAAAAATTGCCGTTGACACCCTAGAGCGGGATGTTGACCCGGTGGGAGCCTGCATTGGGGCGCGGGGATCAAGAATTCAAGCCGTTGTGAACGAACTGCGGGGCGAAAAAATTGACGTGATTCGCTGGTCGCCTGATCCGGCCACCTACATTGCCAATGCCCTTAGCCCGGCCCGCGTGGATGAAGTGCGGCTGATGAATTCCGAAGAGCGTCAGGCTCATATTTTGGTGCATGAAGACCAATTGAGTCTGGCGATCGGCAAAGAAGGTCAAAACGTCCGGCTGGCGGCTCGGTTGACCGGCTGGAAAATTGACATTAAAGACATCAATCTCTACGATTACGAAGCTGAAAATGCCAAGGCAGCCCTAGAAGCAAGTCAGCGAGAAGAGCAATATGAACAATATGAAGAAGAGGAGATCGATCTATACGAAGAAGAAGAGATGGCAGATGAACCGGCGATCGCTGACTCAGCAGACCCAGACATCTCCATAACGGCAGCGGAAATCAAAGCAGAGGAAGAGTAACCTTGACAAAGAACTACCGCCGCTGCATTAGCTGTCGGCGGCTAAGCCTTAAGACAGACTTCTTGCGGGTTGTACGAGTGTACCCTGCTCAGACAATTACCCTCAACCAGGGGGCAGGGCGTTCTGCCTACCTTTGTCCTGATGCCAGTTGTCTACAGTCGGCGCAAAAGAAAAATCGGCTGGCCCGCTGCTTAAAAGCGGCGATTCCAGAGTCTATCTACACCGCCCTCTGGCAGCAGATCAACCAGAGAGAATTTGCCGGGCAGGAAGCCTTGGCGACACACCCAAGCGAGTCCTGGCAAAATGGTTGATAATAGATCAGAAGTCATGGCTTAATCAAGACTTTCAAGCGTGGTCGCAACTTGTCAACCATCACTCGACTGGCAATTGCCATGGGTAGATCGGTATTAGAGCAGTTAAGGTTGTAATGAAGGCAGTCACCATGTAAGAGCAGCAAATGTCAGAGGATAGTGGATGAGTAACGGCAAAACTAGAATTTACGAGTTAGCAAAAGAGCTGCATCGAGACAATAAAGATGTGCTGGCAGTCTGTGAAAGCTTAGGTATCATCGTTAAAAGTCACAGCAGCACGATTAGCGATGATGAAGTCGATCGCATTCGGACTGCTGCCAAATCCTTGCCAATTTCATCTCCTGCGCCCATGTCTTCCCATCGCCCAGCTGCCGATTCTCGTCGCACTACCTCTACGCCTCCGCCGATTAAGCAGGCTAAGCCACAGCAAATTCTTGAAATTCGTCGGCATCAGCCGGCGGCAGAAGTGACCAGCCTCAATCGCCCCACTAGCGAAGCTAATCCCAACTCAACGACTGCTCCTAATCGGCCAGCTCGCCCAGCCGAGCCGAGACCAGCACCATTGCCGACCCAGCCCACGCCGCAGATCAGCCAATCCAGCCCCCAGCCAGCTCCCGCCGCTAAGGCAACGCTGGTTCAACCGCCGGCTAAGGCAAGAGTTGAGTCTTCCCCTGTCCAAATTGCCGAGGAACACCCCGCCTCTTTATTGCAAAAACCGCTGCTGAGGCGGGTTAGGACTGAAGAAGCCCAGCCAGAACGCTTCGCACCAACCAGTGCTGATCCAGTTGGTCGGGAATCGGCGGCGCCCAGAAGTGTGCCCCAACTTCAACCACTTCAGCGCCCCCGCCCGCCCCAGCCCGCCGACCCAAATCGGCCAATTTTAGAGAAACCACCGACTCGAACTGCCCCTGGTGATGCCAGCAGCGCTGATGGCTCTGACCCGACAATTGAAGTTTTAGACCTTTCAGGCTCTCGACTCCTCCCTTCTCGCAGCAAGCGGCCGAAAACGAAACAGGAGGAAGAAGACCTCCTGCAAGAAGAGCTGCTGAATAAACCCGTTAATAAGCTTGGCTCTAAGGTCAAACGTCGCCCGATCGCTCAAACTGATGAAGACGAAGACGTGGAGTTTGGCTTAGACGTGAATGCCCAGGCAGTGGTTGATGTCAGCCAGTCTTTGGTGCGTCCACCCAAGCCCAAGTCTGCCAAGCAGAGCCGGCCACCCTCGGTGGCGACCACCCGGATTGCTGCCCAAAAAACGGGGCGCAGAGGGGGACGTTTTCGCGATCGCCGGCAGCAAGAGGCGGCACCAGAGCGGCCTGAAATTATCACACTGACTGGCGATTTAACGGTTCAAGAGCTAGCCGCTCGCTTGGTTTTACCTGAATCAGAAGTGATCAAGATTCTCTTCTTTAAGGGAATTGCCGCCACGATCAACCAAATGCTCGATCTAGACACTGCCACGATGGTGGTGAAGGAACTCGGTCTGGAAATTGAGACGGCGCAAGCAGAGTCTGCGGCCAAGAAAGTGACTGAAATGCTAGCGGTCGATGATTTAGAAAATCTGCAACGCCGTCCGCCTGTCGTCACAATCATGGGACATGTTGACCACGGTAAAACAACCCTGCTGGATGCAATTCGTAAAACCAAGGTGGCACAAGGCGAAGCGGGTGGCATTACCCAGCACATTGGCGCTTACCACGTCGATGTTGAGCACGATGGCAAGATGCAGCAGGTGGTCTTTCTGGATACGCCTGGGCACGAAGCCTTCACTGCCATGCGGGCCAGAGGAGCGCGGGTGACAGATGTGGCAATTTTGGTTGTAGCAGCCGACGACGGTGTGCGTCCGCAGACGATTGAAGCAATTAGTCATGCCAAAGCAGCCGAAGTGCCGATTATTGTCGCCATCAATAAGGTTGACAAAGAATCCGCCCAGCCGGATCGGGTCAAGCAAGAGCTAACCGAGTATGCCCTGGTGCCGGAAGAATGGGGTGGCGACACGATTATGGTGCCGGTTAGCGCCATCCAGGGTGAAAACCTAGATACGCTCCTAGAGATGATTCTGCTGGTGACAGAAGTGGAGGATCTCTACGCCAACCCCGATCGCCTGGCTAGGGGAACAGTGATTGAAGCCAACCTAGACAAAGCCAGAGGAGCCGTCGCTACCCTGCTGGTGCAAAATGGCACCCTGCGGGTTGGCGATATCCTGGTTGCGGGTTCCGCCATGGGTAAAGTCCGCGCCATGATTGACGATCGCGGGCAGCGGGTGGCGGTGGCTAGCCCCTCGTTTGCGGTCGAAGTTTTGGGGCTGGGCGATGTGCCAGCGGCTGGCGATGAGTTTGAAGTCTTCAGCGATGAAAAAGAAGCCAGAGCGATCGCCACTGCCCGCTTGGATGAGCAGCGGTTGTCTCGCCTCCAGCAGGCAATGTCCTCTCGGCGCGTCTCGCTGACCGCCCTGTCTGATCAAGCCCGCGAAGGCGAACTGAAGGAACTCAATCTGATCCTGAAGGCAGATGTGCAAGGCTCCGTCGAAGCGATTCTGGGGGCGCTAGGCCAACTGCCGAAAAACGAGGTTCAGGTGCGCGTCCTTTACTCTGCGCCGGGTGAAATTTCTGAAACAGATGTCGATTTAGCCGCCGCCAGTGACGCTGTTATCATTGGCTTTAATACCACTTTAGCAACGGGTGCCCGCCAAGCCGCCGATCGCGAAGGGGTAGACATCCGCGATTACAACATCATCTACAAGCTGCTAGATGACATTCAAGGCGCGATGGAGGGCTTGCTAGAGCCAGAGCTAATCGAAGAGCCGTTAGGGCAAGCCGAAGTGCGAGCCGTCTTCCCGGTCGGCAAGGGAGCCGTTGCCGGCTGCTATGTTCAGTCGGGCAAGTTGATCCGCAACTGCAAGGTGCGAGTTCTGCGCGGGGATAAGGTTATCCACTCCGGCACCCTCAACTCCCTGAAGCGGATCAAGGAAGATGCCAGAGAAGTCAACTCCGGCTACGAGTGCGGCATTCGCCTGGATGACTTCCAAACTTGGGAAGAAAGCGACATCATCGAAGCCTTCCAAATGGTCACAAAACGCCGCAGCCTCTCTCCCGCTTAGCTTCTGGAATCCGTAAAACAACTTCCGCCTGTGCTTTATGCAGGCGGAAGCTGCTTTAAAGTGCTGCTGCAAAGGTGTTTCGGCCTATGCTTTCAGCTTTTCCTGCAATCATTGCTTTTGTTCTGGAACAGACTGCTGGCGATGTTTGAGTTTGCGGGTGGTCAGAGCAGCGAAGGCGATCGCCCCTGTCCATGCGGCTGGAACTGGCACCGCCGTCACCGAGCCGCCAGATAGGACGAGAACAGGGTCAGGTTGGCCGGGATTACCATAGGCGCTGCTGGAGGAGTCGATGCCAACAGAGCCGCCAGCATTCGTAAGCAAATCATCAAAGACAAAAATCACACCATCGCAGTCTGGATTGCAAAGGCTAAGCAAGAAAGGCACGCCCACCACTAAATCTGCATCGGTAAAAGTGAGGGGATAGGGAAAATTAGGCACAGTCCCCCCATTGATGATGATATTGATATTTGTGTAGTCAGAGCTATCAGCATCAAAGTCAAAGTTGCCGGTAGCGGTAGCTCCATCGGTAAACTTAACGTTGTTCAAAGTCCAAGTGAGAGGAAACGCATTCGCAGCCAGCGGATGCCACGCCAGGCTGAGGGCGATCGCCCAACAGGCTCGATTCAAGCTGGCAGGGGAGAAACTCACAGGTGATTGTCCTACTTGCTCACAGGTGAAACTTGTTTAGGCTCAAGACTTACAAAACATTGAGGCTGGCTCAAGCATAGCGCTTAGAAACGCTTATGTAACAGGAGCCGCCGAGGTTGCCCAAACAGCATTCCCAGCCAAAGCGTATCCGCCGTATGCAGCCGATAGCCGAGTTTGCCGTAAAGCTGGCGAGCCGATTGATTATTCTCTAACACATGCAGGTAGAGTTCATGCAGCCCCCAAGCCTTGACCTGCTGCTCACAGGCTAATAAAAGCTGTTGGGCTAGTCCTTGCCGTCGATAGTCTGGCCGAACGGCCAAATTTGAAATGTAGGCAAACCGGGAGTCCTGCCAAGCATCAAGGCAACGGAGGGATACCTCAATCACGCCAACAATTTGTTGTTCATATTGACAGACTGGCGTCATCCCCACTAGACAAATGTAGTGCTGAGAGCGGTCTTCCACCCGCATTCGCAGGTCTTGCTGAATCGCTAGCCAGAGCAGCGGTGAGAACCAAGACGACCAATCTCCAACTGGGTGAAAGCTCTCCGTAATCACCCCCGCAATCTTAGCCAAATCATGGGATTGGGCAGTTTTAATCACAAAATCTCGCCGATCGCCAGATGCTTGAGCAGTCAATTGGAATGGCGACGGGTTAGAACTGCACACGATGGTCAAACGCTATTGAGGAGGATTGGCCCCTTCAGCGGCCAATTTAGCGATGGTTGCTTTGATTCTAGGCGTAGCCAGCACGGATTGAGTGTCAGCAATCAACTGATCGCCCCAGAGATTTTCTTTCAGAAATTTAACATCGGCATAGCGGCTGTCAATTTTGAGGGCTTCTTCGGCAAAGCCTAGGGCTTGGTCCTGCTTGCCTTGAGCATAGAGGGCTGCGGCCAAAGCTAGCTTTGGTTCACCGGCCTTGTTGTCAATGGCGATCGCCGACTGCCAGCTTTTAATCGCCGCGTCTTTATCACCTGCTTCATAGCGGACTAGCCCAATATTGTTAATTGCCGGCCAAAACTTTTGGTCTTGCTTGATCGCCTTTTCGTACTGGGCGATCGCCTTCGGAAACTCGTTCAGCTTTAGATAGGCGTTACCGAGGTTGAACAGTTCTTCTGGCAAGTTGGGTTTAATGGCTAAACCCTCTTCAATCGACTTAACCGCGCCCGCATAGTTTCCTTTTTGAAAGTAGGCGGCCCCCAGACTGAAGAATACGCCAGGGTTACTCCGACTGAGCGAAAGCGCCCGCTCTAGGGAAACAACTCCCTTGTCGGGCTGGTCGAGGGTCAGGTATAGCCCCCCCAGCAAGGCCCAAGTTTCGTAGGCTTTAGGAGCTAATTGAGTCGCCATTTTTGCTCGCGATAGAGCCTCTTCTAGCTCCTGAAACTGAATCAGCTGGATGGCATCTTGAGCGACGGCCAATCCTTCCTGCTCTAGCTGCTCTTGGTCGAGGTGCAAGGTATGGGGCAGTAGGGCTTGACCCCAAGCGGCTGGAGCAGAAGCGACAGCCCCAACAAACAGAGCAATGGCGATCGGAAAGAAGCGTTTAGACACAGTCAACCCAGAAATAGATTCAGAATTTACAGCTAGCTTAGACCATTTCTTTCCCAAACGTGACTTTTTTTAGCTCAGACAAGACCTTGACCCAGCAGAATTGACTATTCTAGACAATAGCCCATCATCGCTAGCCATGAATCCTGAAACTATCCAAGCCCAAATTGTCCTGATTGAGAGCAAGCGCTCTGTTTTGGTTAAACTCCTGGAACAGCCTGATTTAGGCACCCTCAGAATTGATGTCAACCAGGCTTTAGAGGAAATTGATGACCTGGTCGATGAATTCGAGCGCACGTTTCCAGACCTGAAGCGACTTTGAAAATAGCCCCTGATCAATGGGAAGGGATGACAATGCCAAACCTATCCCTCAGCACTGGCTGGGTTAAAGTTGCTAATGGCGATTTGCAGATTGATGCTTACCTCGCTCAGCCAGAAACCTCTGGCCCCTGGCCAGCCGTCATTGTTTTCCAGGAAATTTTTGGCGTTAATCATCACATTCGGGATGTAGCAGAGCGAATCGCTCGCGAGGGCTACGTGGCGATCGCCCCAGCAATTTATCAACGGTTTGCGCCTGGGTTTGAAACGGGCTATACCCCTGCCGATATTGATTTAGGCCGCCGCTATAAAGACCAGACAACGGCTGCTGAATTGGTGAGTGATACCCAGGCGACGATCGCCTATTTGCAAGGGTTGCCTCAGGTTAAATCAGCGGCGATCGCTACGATTGGGTTTTGCTTTGGCGGTCATGTTTCTTACTTGGTTGCAACTCTGCCTGAAATCAAGGCGACGGCTGCTTTCTACGGGGCTGGCATTGCCACAATGACGCCGGGGGGTGGTGCTGCGACAATTAACTGCACGCCCAACATTGCAGGAACGCTCTACGCTTTCTTTGGTGAGCAAGATGCCAGCATTCCGCTAGGGCAGGTCGATCAAATTGAAGCGGCTTTAACCGCAGCCCAAATTCCGCACCGCGTCTTTCGCTATCCCGCCGACCACGGATTTTTCTGCGATCAGCGCGGTAGCTATCAAGCCGAAGCCGCCCAAGCCGCCTGGGCTGAAGTAAAGCGGCTATTTAAAGCCACCCTTGAGTGAAGTGTACCCCAACTTGCTTCGCTGAAGTTGGGGCTTCCAACTAGGGCTAACAAGGACGGTCTTATTCGTCTTCAGAGTTTCCCGTCTCAACAGCCGTTGCCGCCATTTTGCTAATGCAAAATCTTGGACTTACACCGCCTCCACAGGCAGCAATCCCACTTCCTGAAATTATTTGAGTTCTATTCGTACAACGCATCTTGGACTTACAACAATGGTCAGCCAGCGGATTTGTTCTTTCCCCCTTTCTCATGCTCGTTGCAGGGCTAAAAGCCTTTTGTGGTCAGCCATGCGGGTCGGTCAACGACCAATGCAATTATATCAAACTTTCTCGCTTCGCTTGCACGAGAGGTGTCCCAAGAAGGATTGAGAATCAACAACTGGGAAAAGTTTCGTACTTTTGTCAAAGTGTATGGCGACAAAACCCAGAGTGAAATGGCAGAGCTTTGGGACAGCACAATTAGCCAACCGACAATTTCCAGGGCATTGCAGAAGATTAACCATACCCGTAAAAAAAACTTACGGGTATGTCCAAAGGGACGAAGCCAAACGAGCAGACTTCCTAGCCCACCTGGGAGACCCCAAAGCACCGCACCTAGTCTATGTCGATGAATCGGGCATGGATGAACGAGACAACTATGGTTACGGGTATGCTCCTGCAGGGGAACGCTTCTAGGACCTCAAATCAGGTCGGCGACAGGGACGCATCAATCTGATCGCGGAGTTATCGCAACGGTGAATTAATTGCCCCCTTTACGGTCGAGGGGGCGTGTAATCGGAGTGTGTTTGAGATTTGGCTAGAAACCTGCTTGATTCCCCGACTCTGCCCAGGAGAGTGGGTGATTGTCTATGATTGAAGCGGCAGGCTGTCAGGTGGTCTATTTACCCCCCTATTCGCCTGACCTCAATCGAATTGAGAAGTGTTGGGCCTGGTTGAAAAGCCGAATTCGCAAGTTGTTACCCGAATCTCCCAATTTACGAGATGCTATGGAATCTGTTCTCAAGCAAGCAGAGTCCTAACAAATATGAATGCAGCTATGATTGCTCCCTTTGCCCTGATGGTTTTCAAAAGCAGCGATGATGCGATCGCGCTCTGCAACCGTAAATGCAACGGGATGGGCAGGCTGGGTCGGTTCTAGAAAGCCGATGATGAGATTTGAACTCACGGCCGCTCGATTACGAATCGAGTTGGTGAAAAGTCAGTAGAACTTTACCAGTAAAGGTTTCAGCTTATCTCAATCCTTGCCTCAATACTTTTTATCTCAGTCTTTATCTCAATTGAGCTGCACTTCCTGCTGAGGCTTTACTGTACAGGAAATGTCTGAAGCACGATTAACTTATACAGTGGTACCTTACATGAGGCATTACTGATGCCATTCTGCCATTTATGACGATTTTACCCGAAGCTTCTGATTATGATTCGCCCTGGAAGGAGGCATTGGAGCGCTATTTCCCGCAGTTTCTAGAGTTCTTTTTCCCTCAGATTCATGCAGAGATTGATTGGTCAAGGGGTTGGACGTTTCTGGACAAGGAACTCCAACAGGTGGTGCGGGATGCAGAACTGGGCAGACGGCTAGTTGACAAGCTGGTCAAGGTTTGGAAACTGGATGGCACCGAGACCGCGATATTAATCCACATCGAAGTTCAGGGGCAGAGGGAATCTGACTTCGCTGAACGGATGTTTGTATATCACTATCGGTTGCGCGATCGCTACAATTTCCCAGTGGTGAACCTGGCAGTTTTGGCAGACGAGAATGCTAGCTGGCGACCCACTCAGTATGGTTACGCCTTGTGGGGATGCCAAACCAGCTTCGAGTTCCCGATAGTCAAGCTACTGGATTATGGATCCCAGTTTGCGATGCTGGAGCAGAGTTCCAACCCTTTTGCGGTTGTGGTTGCGGCTCACTTACAGGCCCAGGCAACCCGTCAGAACCCGGAAGACCGTTTAAAGTGGAAATTAAGGTTAGTAAAGGGGTTGTATGAACGAGGCTATGATCGGGAAGACATTCTGGAGCTGTTCCGATTCATTGATTGGGTGATGGCCTTGCCTGCGGATTTGGCCAATCGGTTTGATGACGAATTGAGCACTTTTGAGGAGGAGAGGCAGATGCCCTACGTGACCAGCGTTGAACGTCATGCAATCCAAAGAACAACAAGGGCAAGCATTATTGAAGTCCTAGAGGTGCGCTTCGGGGCAGTACCTGAGACGATCCAGGCACAGATTAATCAAATTCAAGATCAAGAGCTATTGCAAACTCTCTTCAGAAGTGCGGTTTTGATTGAATCTGTGGAGGCTTTTCAACGGATGCTCACGGAAAGCTCACAGCAGGAATAAGTTTGTCTCTTCTGACCTGTAGACATGCTCAGACTGCTGTTATTTCTCCCACAGATGTAAACCCAGACCAAATTTAGCGCAACAGCGTCGTAGCGCCATCGCCTCAGCATTACTGGAGGGATCACCCCAGCCATCGATCTCGTTATCCTCGGTTCCGGTGGCTTCCCTGGTGAAATTGCCCTCGGCGGCGCGGAGGGTGAGTCGGCCTTCGACAACCGTGCGATCGCCGTTGTAGTGAGTGCGGACTTCCCAAGCAAAACCGGGGGCATAGAATTCCAGCAGCCGAATGTAGCTGTACCAGGAGACAAAATCAATCCGCTGTCCCTTCAGGGTCTTGCTTTTGATAAACCGCTTGGGGATCGGCTTTTGCAAGTCGGCTAGAATTTCTAAAACGGGGCGACGATAGCCCTTGCTCTTGAGGATTTCAGGGGCTTTGGCTTCCGAGATCGGGATGATTTTTTCTGCGGTGGTTTGAGCTGGCATAGTTCATTCCAAGAATAAGGTTGATGCCGGGGCACCACTCTCGGTCGGGTGCATAGAGGTTCAATGGGTCTAAAACTCGTCACAGGTGCAGTCGTCGGGGCTGTCCATGAAGCCAAAGGCAAAATGCTGGCGGGGAGAGTAGTGCTTGATGCTGCCGTTTGGATTTTTAGGGAGTTGCTTCAGCTTGGCCATGTAGCCTTCCAAATAAGCCTCGTCTGACCAGTGGGGCCGTCTGCCGAAAGCAGCATCATTCTGTCCATCCTGATACCACTCCGCTGCAATCTGGCCTTGTTCTTGATCTCGGCGTTCTCGTTCACACTCAATTTCGTAGGGTGTCATAATCTCAGTGATCCTTTCTCAATGGGTGGGTCATCCCCTGCTGCCTCGCCAAAGTTCAGCAGGGGCTTTTAACTGGAGTAAATCAGGCTGCGAGAACACTTGTTGGAGTGCTTGCCTTGGTGGCATTGAGATAACTGCTTAAACTTTTAAACCCCAAGTGGTTGAGGACGGCATAGTTGTGCTTACAACACCCCTGCCCCAAGAACTGAACCTGGTTGCAGTAGTCTTCGCACTCGCACACTAAACCAGTTGGAATCGTTTGCACGGTATAGGTACTGCCCTTGTCTTCGTTGCGTACCGTAAAAGCTGTGGGATTCATGATGTGCTGAGTGACCCGCAGAGCACGAGCCGCCGCCTTGCGCCGTTCGACAAAATGGTGTTTGAAGACAGCTTTAGACATGAACCGGGGACGATGACCCGGCACCCAAACCCAAATTACAGAAAACCATTCCCGAACAACAATCCGGGACTGACCATAAATAATGCCCAGAATGCGGGCAGCCGCAGAAGCAGAGTAAATCAGATTTTCGCGAGTAATCATGTGTGTGTACCAAATCCAACTAAATACATATTACCACGGTATACAATGGTATTCAGTGGATATTCACAAAAATTCACAGATACTACCGTGGTAGACTGCGGTAGGATATAGCCGAAGAAATTCAGAGAGCAAGAATTTGGAGCGAGACCCGGAAACTGGAAAATATATAGAAAGCCCTGATAGCTTGGCTAGAAAGCCGCTGACGGTTCGGCTGAAAAAGTCGATGCAAGCTGAACTGACCGAGGTGGCCAAGTCCGAGGGGAGAACAGAAAGCGATATTGCTAGAGAGGCGATCGCCCAGTGGCTAGAACGGAGAAACCAAAAGCTAGGGGATAGCAAAAAGCCCTAGTATACTGCGGTTTACCTCGGAAAACCGTGGTATAATGACGAGAGTTGGGTAATACAATCTCTGATGCATATTGGTGTGACTGGCCCCCGCAAATTGACCTCAGCTCAGCAACAGCAGATCATTGCAGATTTGATGTTTTTGTTGACCCCAAAAATAACACTGCACGCTGGGGATGCAACTGGGTTGGACGCACTGGCGCGGGAGTTGGTAGTCAATTGCAGGCTGTACCGATACGATGCAGAGGGCTGTAAACCCTGGCAATTACAAAAGCGCAGCCGAGGGATGGTGGATGCCCTAGCCTTCGCAGGCGGAACTCTACATGCCTGGCCGAAGTGCGATTCGTTCAGCATGAATCACGGCGTATGCCGAGCATAAATGCTGGAACCGACCTCATTACAGGTTAGGTTTAACTGTCCGACTGATGGGGGTGGAAGTCCCCCTCCTCAAACTCAGAGGTAACTCCTCACCTACCCACACCGAGTAGACTCGGAATTCTAAAGAGTGAAGCTGGGAAAAGGGCGCAATCAGACACTCATTACAAGTGACACTGGCGATAACAGGGAGTCCCCACGGTGAAACTGCTGAAAGACAGAACTTCGGCACCTTGAGTCAGAACTTCGGCACCCTCTTAAAAGCAACCCCTGGCAGGGGAGAAAATCGACAGGAAATGGGGGGTTAAATCCAGGCGCTCTCGGATGAACT
>JAHHGS010000126.1 GCA_019359715.1 Aphanocapsa sp. GSE-SYN-MK-11-07L
TTAGTTCATCCGAGAGCGCCTGGATTTAACCCCCCATTTCCTGTCGATTTTCTCCCCTGCCAGGGGTTGCTTTTAAGAGGGTGCCGAAGTTCTGACTCAAGGTGCCGAAGTTCTGTCTTTCAGCAAGTAACTGAGAATACCACCACTCAATCTTCTACATCTAATCCATCCCCTAAACCGGGGAATACTAATGCTGCTGAGCTAACTAATCCAACTAAAGCCCCCAGCGCATCAGTTCCAAAGCCTCAGCCTCTAGTCGCCTCTCCCGCTGCTGGTAATCCAGCCAGCGCTAGTCTGAGCAGAACAGATAGCCAGATCAAAGCTGAAATCTTGAAACAGTTTAAAACCAGTCTGCCTAACCATCAATTGGTCGTTGAAGTAGACAATGGCAATGTGACTGTATCAGGCATGGCCGCAACACCAGAGCAATTGCAAAGGATTCAACCTGTGCTGGGGACAATCAAAGGGGTCGGCATGGTCGACATCACTGCAACTGCACCTGCCAAAATGTAGTCCTACAGGTTAGCCAACTCCTGCAATCAAGTCCAAAAAATATTTAGTCAACAAAAAAGGCGATCGCCCCTCTAATTTAGAGGGGCGATCGCCTTTTTACTCATTCACAATCCAATTCCAGCTTAGGTGCCAGATGTCCAGGAGTTGATGTACTCAATTTGCTCTGGAGTCAAAGCGTCGATCGCAATTCCCATTGCTTGCAGTTTCAAGCGAGCAATTTCTTTGTCCACTTCGGTTGGAATCGAGTGGATGCCGGGCTGAAGAGAGCCTTTGTTCTTAACCAAATACTCAGTTGCTAGGGCTTGGTTGGCAAAGCTCATATCCATGACGGCGCTGGGGTGTCCTTCGGCGGCCGCTAGGTTGACCAATCGCCCTTCGCCAATCACCACAATAGATTTACCGCTGTTGAGGCGGTGTTCTTCGGTGAAGTTACGAACGGCTTTCACTTCCTTGGTCATTCCCTTCAGGGCTTCCAGGTCAATCTCAATGTCGAAGTGACCTGAGTTGCAAACGATCGCCCCATCTTTCATGGCAGCAAAGTGTTCGCCCCGAATTACATGCTTGTTACCCGTGACGGTGATAAAGATATCGCCGTGAGCGGCTGCCATGGCCATCGGCAAGACCCGGAAGCCATCCATCGCCGCTTCGATCGCCTTCACTGGGTCAATTTCGGTCACAATCACATTCGCACCCATCCCCCGGGCCCGGCTGGCGGTGCCTTTGCCGCACCAGCCATAGCCTGCTACGACAATTGTTTTGCCCGCTAGCAGCACATTGGTGGCTCGAATAATTCCGTCTAGGGTCGATTGACCGGTGCCATAGCGGTTGTCAAAGAAATGCTTGGTGTCAGCATCATTGACGTTCATGGCGGGGAAGGTGAGCACGCCATCTCTGAACATGGCTTGCAGGCGGACAATCCCGGTGGTAGTTTCTTCCGTCGTACCAATCAGGTCGGCCACCTGTTCTTTACGCTCTTGAATCAGGGTTGCCACGACATCGCTGCCATCGTCAATGATGATCTGGGGTTTGTGATCAAGGGCAATCCGCACGTGGCGATGATAAGTGGCATTGTCTTCACCCTTTTGGGCATAGACCGAAATTCCATAGTCAGCCACCAGGCTAGCCGCCACATCGTCTTGGGTCGAGAGGGGGTTACTGGCAATCAAAACAGCATCGGCTCCCGCTGCTTTGAGAGCGATCGCCAGGTGAGCGGTTTCGGTAGTCACATGGCAGCAAGCCACGAGGCGAATCCCGGCTAGGGGTTTTTCTTGGTCAAAGCGATCGCAAATTTGGCGCAGCACTGGCATCTCCCGCCCCGCCCACTCAATCCGCTGTTTACCCTGCGGCGCAAGAGACAGGTCTTTTACATCGTGCTTAGTTTGGAGAACGGTAGCTGTCATGAGCAAAATCACCTCGGAATTCCTTCACAATTATAGACGCGATCGCCTAGATTACCCTACCAACAGGAAGGCAGTTGCCAAGAAAGTTTGTTGCCTACGAGTCGTAAGAGTATAGATTGAAGCAAAGCAAGACAGTCCAATTAAGTTAACGCAGCAGATCAGAGATTTTCAATATCCTCAAACCGAGATGCGTCAAAAATCTGCTCAGCGAAGCCTGGATCTTCTTGCAGTCTGCGAAATAAAGCAGGAATTTTGTCGTAATTTCGCTTGATAAATTCTTCTTCACTCTGGGGAATACGACCTGCTAAGTAAATGAGCTCCTCCTCATTTAGATTCAAAATCCGAGCGATCGCCCGGATCGCTTCTTCTTTAGGTGGGTATTCTGCTTTGTCGTTTTCTAGCTTTGAGAGATAGGTGAAGTTGAGATCAACAGCATCAGCTAATTCTCGTTGATTTAGCCCCTTCTCTTTTCTAGCTCTAAAGATGGCTTGCCCAAATGTTAGATCTGTGGAGTAATTCGATGAGTTTTCATTGAGTCGTTGTACTTGTTTTCCCTGCACCTCAACCCAGCCAATCAGTTGAGTGGAAAAGGCTCCTTGTGTTTCTGTCAATCCATGATGCTGTAGCTCTCGATTCAACATTGGTTCAAGATAATCTCGGAGCAAACGCTGACGCTCAGAGAGTTTGAGGAAAGGTAATGTAGGAGCTTGGAGCAGAATATCAGCTCCTTTGCGCTCTATAGCGGGCAAACGCTTGCCATTTGGGTTGATTGCCAAGGATTTCAGTAGGAGTCGTTGTTCACCATTTTGTCCCAACAGTTCAACCAGCCACCAGGTTAGGATAGCTGCTACCTCGTCATCCCCGTTTACAGAAGCTCCTAGTTCTTCAGGAACAACGTTCTGCCACTTCTCGATCGCTTTTTGCATAATGGGATGATCTAGCCCCATCAGGTCTAGACCGTCTTGTTCGCGAGCAAGTTCACGATTGGTTGTGAAGCGCAAAACTTTCTCTCCTAGCTCATTGTGTAGCTCGTAGATGCCATTGCTAACTCGCACAATAGTTTGTTTCTTCTCCTCCAGTGCAGCAGACAAAAAACGAATTAGGCGATCCATGCTGGCACTTACGTCAGCGAAGGGTTTGTAGTCCTCTAAGTTAAAGTCTTCTAAAGCTTGAAACAGATCGAAAACAACCTTGCGAGCTTCCGCCGCATTTGACAAAGCATCTGCCAGTTCGTGAGTGGTTCGTTGCAAATCTGGATCAGAAAGTGCATCCTGGTAGAGCCGTTCATAGTTGAGGCGTTCAGAGAGTTGTCCCAGAATTTGGGAGCGAAAGTTTTCTATAACATTGCCGCTATTATCGACTTTGCCAACAGCTTTAGCAATTTCTTCTAGCTTTTTATCTAAAAGAAGAAATATTTGTCCTTCAATCGTGTCAGATAGGACAAGGTTATAAACCTGTGCCGTGTGCTTCTGACCATACCGATGAATTCGCCCAATCCGCTGTTCAATATCCATCGGATTCCACGGCAGATCAAAGTTGAAGAGAATTCGAGCAAACTGCAAGTTAATTCCCTCACGACCGGCTGCGGTACAAACTAAGACCTTGGGGCCGCTTTTTAGCCGAAACTTGCGTTCTGCTGCTAGTTTTGAACCGTGATCACCGCCCCTTAGAACAACCACACCTTGCCCAGGATATTTAGCTTCGATTTCTCGTGATAGCAAATCAACAGTGCCAAGATAGGTGGCAAAAATGACGATTTTTTCGTTGGGGTCATTCTTCCACAGTGCTCCTAAAGCGTTGAGAAGCTTTTCAACTTTGGTTTCACGCTGTTCTGGAAAGAATTTCAGTAAGGAACGGATGCGATCGCGTTCCTCTGGCAACGCCAACTTAACAAAGGCTGTGGCGGCTGATTCAGCGTTCGCAGCATCAAGCTCGCTGGCATAGGAGTCTGAACCAAGCTCTAATTCTCCATCGTCAATTTTTTTGACGATCGCTAGCTTCAGGTCAGCGAGTGTCCGGTCAACCTCACCCCAACCAACGGGGCCATCTTTGAATCCATATTCCTGCTGAATGATTTGGCGCGCTTCATCATAGAGGGTTTCCCGTGTATCGATGTCTTTTTCCTGATCGCGCAGAACTGCCTCATAGACTGTCAGCATCAATAGGCGACGTTGCAGGGTACTCCGAACAGCCGCAAAGCTGGAAGCCGCAATCTTTTGAAAAATTGCCATGATGAATCCCAGCGCCCGTCCCTGATTCCCTGTTTTCTTGGCTAGGGCAAAGCCGTCTTCTAGATATTCCCGGAGTTCACGGTAAAAGTCTCGTTCAGGATCGGACATGGTGAAGGATTCGGTCTTTACCTGTCGTCGAGCAAATAAGGGCGAACCATCAGGCTTACAGGCTTCTGCTTTGGTACGGCGAAACATCACCTCATTCAGGCGATGCCGATTTTCAATCATGTCGTCTGGATTTCTAAACAGCGTGGAATTGAGGATCTGAATCAGCATCCAAAACCGAAAATGGTCGCCCTGGTGGGGGGTGGCAGAGAGCAGCACTAAATCGCGGGTATGTCCTTTGAGGGCCTCTGCCAGTTTGTAGTTCTCAGTTTTGCGAACTTTGTTGCCGCTCTTGAAAGCATTGACATGGTGGGCTTCGTCAAACACGATCAAATCCCAGGCTTTAGCATCCAGCAGTTTTTTGATCCGGGCTGGGCGCTTGAGGGTGTCAATGCTGGCAATCAGGCGATCGTGCTTGGCAAAAGCATTAGATTTGCGATCGGTGACATCCCCTTCGCTACCAAACACTTCAAAATTAAGGTTGAAAACCTCGTTTAGTTCACGATGCCAGTTGTTGACGAGTCCAGCGGGTACCACCATCAGGGCGCGGTCTAACTCACCTCGGCTGGCGAGTTCTCGGAGAAGTAGGGCTGTTTCAATCGTTTTACCCAGGCCTACTTCGTCTGCCACCAGGTATCGGCGAGGACTGGCGGTTGCAATCCGGTGGGTGAGGACAACCTGATGGGGCAAAAGGTCAATTTTGGCAGCCGTAAGCGCCGCCGCACTTTCCATCAGGGGAATGGCGTGGGCTTCGTGGACTAGCCAGAGTTGCTTGAGCCGATCCCATGTGCCAGCAACCCCTTGAATGATC
Source organism: Aphanocapsa sp. GSE-SYN-MK-11-07L (assembly GCA_019359715.1). Taxonomy (GTDB): domain Bacteria; phylum Cyanobacteriota; class Cyanobacteriia; order Thermosynechococcales; family Thermosynechococcaceae; genus JAHHGS01. Next base: position 5,061 of record JAHHGS010000126.1, read on the forward strand.
CGGTCGTTGCGGGAGAGTTGGGGGCGGACTGAGGCGATCGCTACCTGGCGTTCTCCACTGCCAAAAAATACTCGGACGTATCCATCGCGGGGCACCTCAACCACAACCCCATCCCCAAATTCGCTGTGGGTGACTCGTTTGCCAGGTTGTAGGATAGTTTCCAAAAGTTCGATATCCATGAAGCCATCCTGTTAGGGGCGGAAAGGTTGCGGAAGGGGTTAAGAAAGGTTAGGAGATTCTGGGCAGATGCAGCCCGATCCAGTCTTTGCCTTCTAAGTCTGTCTGGGGGTCGTTAACTGCCATGATGTGTCTAGCATCCGCTTCAGCTCCTGCCCACAGGGCTTGACCCAAGGGCAACCGTTGCCTGCCACTCGTTGATCCACAGAGCCACAGGTAAGTATTTGTCGCCCGTTGAACTTCAATCCGAGATCTTCCGCCTGGTAGCCAAAAGATAAGTGCTGCATCGCCCTGGTAATAATCTTGAAAGCTAAGCAGGGCAGACCGAAGTTTCTCTTCAAGCCACTGGGAGGCATCATCAGCAGTCAGGGCATCAAGGCTGGCATCTAACCCAGCTACGACAAGAGCATCACCATTGGCTGCGGGCAAGTCATCTTGCCATTGCCCAACTAGGTTGAAGAATCGACGCATGGAAATAATCTGATCAGATTCTACAAGCTTGGATAAGGCGGTGACATCCCAGAGGAGGGAAAAGCCTTTGCGCGTCCAACCTGTCCCGAATACTGGCTGCATGATGGCGTTACTCCTCAAACTCTAGTTGAATTGCATACGCAGCAGCTTGAGCCGATTTGTGGGAGGCTTGTATAGATTTAAGTACATCATGCTCCTGACCACAAGTTGGGGATTTACAGACAAATGCCCCTTTGACAGGCTTAAGTTTTCCTTCTTCGCCAAGTCTGTAAGGAATTGTTCCTCCTCTTTGATCTGTTTTGAATACATCACCTGTTTCTGGACAAGTAATTTCCTCATGAAGTTGACCACGCAACTCAATTAATTTCATCGTGGTAGCTCGCTCCCGATTCCATGCAATAGTTGCCTCAGGCGAATCAGTAACACTTCCCCCATACTCAGTTCCATCAGGTGCAGTTTTTGGTGAGCCTGCCAACCATTCAGGATGAACTAACAAGTGAAGGGAAACCTTTTTGTTTTTCCATTTCTGGTTCACCATTCCCTTTGAGTTTTGTCGATGTTCACAGTGAGGGCAAATCACCATCTTGTCTTCATCCAAGATCGCATAGGGCTTTTCATCCTCAGCTACTACTAACGGCACCCCCGGAGCCATGCGTGCTTCATCTCTCTCTTTATCAAACACACCACCACACTGATCACATTCCCGGTCTTCCCACGCTTTCACCGTCAGGATCTTTACTGCCATCACCGGACTAGACATAATCGGAGTGCGATGGCCACACTCTCGAATTGAGCAAGGCCCATGCTTTGCCCAGAAAACGTAAATAATTTCGGGTCCCTGATAGCGGTAGTTTTTGCGCTGCTCTGGCGTCAGTGCCAGCGGATCAAACTCCTCGCTCACCACCTGATCCGTTGAAATCTGTGACCATTTGCCCTTGTGTCCTCTGGGGCAATCACAAGCGTAGAACGGCATGATTTGAGGCTTCACCTCTGTTTCAATATCTGCCAAGAGGGCTTTGACTTCTTCTATATCAACCTGGGCCAGCTCATTCTTCACCACAAACCAAGCCACCGGATTCAGGTCACAGCCAAACATCTGCATCCCCAACCGGGAGCCTTCCACAACGGTTGTGCCGCCGCCCATGAAGATGTCAGCAACTTTGAGATGGCTGAGTGCGCCCTTCTTCTGATGGTTGGCATAGTAGACATCCCAAACCGCCTTCGCTGCCTCTGCTGGATCATCCGGAGCTTTCATACTGGCAGCCAATAGCATTGCCCGGAATACGCTGGATCTACGCCTTGCCCACCACTTGGACATTTGATAGATTGGTTTACCTGCATTCCCTTCAATCGTGGCAATCTGATTAATCGGCAGAATTGGGAAGTCAACTTCTAGGCAGGTTTTTGGACGATTGGGATCAGAAAAGTCTACGGTTTCAACAGCAACTGCTCTGCCAGCTCCAACCGCTTTCGCAACTTCCTCTGCTAACCTCTCTTTCTTCGTCTTGTCGCCTTTACGAGCCATATTTGCTACCAGCTACTTGCAAATTCACATTAAGAAACAAGTTCACATCAAGAAATTAGAATTTTCTGTCTATCATTTCCTGCATTTAACCGTCCCATAGAAATTTATCTAGTTCCATTCCGACCATCTTGCTGTACCAACGCCACCAAGTGCTTCAGAATTCCCAAAACTGTGTAGAGTTCATTGCCGGGATTGACCAAACTGAATAACCGGGAAAGCGCATATCGTGGGACAGGTTGTCGAATGAGCTTGATAAATAAAAAATTCCTGCCATTGGTGATCATGCCAAATGTGGGTTTTTCAACTACGGGGTTTGCCAGCATATAGGACAGCAGTTGTGCCCTTCCTTCATCCACATCCACCGCTGCTCGCTTTGCCTCAATCACCATCACCCACAGTTTTTCCCATAAGACCAACACATCCACATCGCCACGAATCACCGTGCCCTCGTCTTCAGTCATAATTTCAAAGGACGGCTCTGACTTGATGTGAAAGGGTTTTTGGTAGACATTCACTAGATCCAGTAACGGAGACAATACCACCAGCTTGACTGTGTTCTCTAACAGGGGAGGATATTCCAGTAAATCTAAAAAGTTTGATTTGACCCGATCAAGGCGTTCTCTCTCGGTGTGCGCCACGTCTGGCAAGTTATCCTGCCATTCCCAGAAAAACTGCTCATTGTCCGTGAGTTCCAATCCAAAGCGATCGCTTAACTCACCTAGGGTCACATTTCTTGCTTGCAGAATCTGCACCATATTAACGACTCCACGGTAGACTACTTAATGAACTGCTTGTCTCCAATTTTCCGCCCTTATTTGCCCTGATCAGTCATCTGTCCCAGGTACTTCAGAATTTTGAGAACTTCATATAAGTCATGCCCTGGATTAAATAAGTCAAAAACCCGCGAGAGACCATATCGCGGAGCTGGTTGAGACACTAATTTTACAAAGCGAAAACTACTACCATTCGTGAGCAATCCAAATGTAGATAGTGCCGACTTGGGATTTGCCAACATGTAAGACAGTAGCTGCGCTCGACCCGCCTCTAGGGAAAACTCAGCATTTTTCGATTCGATGCTGACGACCCAAACCTGCTTGCATAGCGCCAACACATCAAGCTGCCCTCGGATGATCATCCCCCCATCTTCCGTGGTGATTTCGATCGAGGGTTCAGACTTGATATGAAAGGGCGGCAAATAGAAATCTGCCATGTCCAGTAAGGGGGAGAGGACGACCATCTTCACGGTGTCCTCCAGTAGAGGAGGATATTCCAGCAGATTAGAAAAGCTCGACTTGACGCGATCGAGCCGTTGCTTTTCTGCTGCCGTTATCTCTGTCAGGTCAACTTGCCACTCCGGGAAAAACTGCTCGTCTTCGGTCAGTTCCAAGTTGAAGCGATCGCTCAACTCACCCAGAGTCACATTTTTTGCTTGCAGGGTCTGCACCATGTCGCTTGCTCCGCTTTAGTTGGTCACGCTGGTTTAACCAGCTCAATGAATGGGGAAGCCATTTCCAGCACCGATAGCCCACCATGAGCTAGGGTTGGATAACCGCCTGCACTTCTCCACTTCCGCCGTCCCAGCACAAATCGTTTCTGCCCATGCCGAGAAGTCAATACTAAGTCAACCGGGGGAAACCAGGCACTGCCACTGGTCACATCGTCAGATGAGCGCCCACTCCTAAACACATTTTTGAGATGTTTCGCTTGTTCCTCAGTTGCATCAGAGAATAGACCGCTGGCAGCATAGCCATGATCAGATGTGATAACGAGCTGTCGCCCCAGCGTGAGGCGATCAATGAGATGCCAAAACTCAGGGCTGGTTAACTTACTCGCGGCTTCGGTTGCCAGTGCCCCCAGCCCTTTACCTGGGTCAGCAAAATCATGAATTCGGGAATCAGGCCACTGATGCCACAACACCCAGTTCGGCTCCAACCCAATTAAATCAAGGCAGTCTACCCAGGGAAGATCAACACAATCCGTTTGCGCTCCCTGTAAGCGATGAGTTCGGCTGGCTCGGTTGTTTTCTAAATCGGAGCGTTGCCCAAAACCCAGTGCCTTTGCAAAAGGTGTTGTATCTCCTGGCAGTTCTGCCCCCGTCACCCTGGCAGAAACCTCAAACCCTCGTTCTTTGGCACCATACAGAATCCAGGGTGCTTCTCGGAGCGAAAGCCCATCTAGAATCAGCACCGCTTTTCCGGTCGGTTGCTCCCACCAATCTGTGAGAGCCTGCGATGTCTGCTCTACACTCTGCTCAAAGTCACGCCAGAGTTCCCATCCACTAGAGGAGAGTACCAAATCTAAATCTGCCAATGCGGCATCTCTTGCAATCACCTCTTTATCTACTGATTTAGTTGTCAGAGGCGGATTACAAATATCCCAAGCATATTCAAAGATCGCTTTCCAGGCGCTAGCGGGAAGAGCTGTTTGAATTTTTTCGAGTAAGTAGCGGGGAGTAGCCATCAGTTCTCCTCTTCTAGGTCGAGTTCATAGGTTAATCCATCCGGCAAGCTCTTCAGCAGCTTCTGAAGTTGTGCCCCAGTCAGTGCGCCCACTTTTAGGGAAAGATTTTGTATAGGTGTTGCAGGGCCGATTCTCCATTCATCAGATACCTTGGCATAGAGATTCAAAGCAGATGTAGCAGGAGCCGTCCGTCGTTCCACCCTCGTAGGTTGAGGATCGTCAAAAATTGAGCCACTGGATGGTTCATGTGCTCCAGGAACGGGCGACCATTGATCTGGATAACCACCTCCATTGGCATCTCCAGTACCCTCTTGAGTGGGTGGTGGAGGAGTAACTTCGTCTGGTTTGCGATCGCTAGGTTTAGGCTGGAGAACTGCTGGTGGTTCAGATTGCCTCCCTGTTCCATCTGAACTGGGAACAGGCTGGGGCAATAAAATTTTCGTTTCATCCAAATGTTTGCCAGTGCCCAGTTTTCCCTTCATCCGATGCCAGGCAGTATCCTCATCCTCTCCAGGCTTTGCCTGTAAATACGCCATGCCGCGTAGGTCGATCGCAATTTCGCCACGGGCGCACACTCGCAGCAGCCTTTCTTTAACCTGGATTTCACCTAGCCAAGGGATACAGTCTTTCCCTGATGGTCGCGGCTCCTGCAACTCGCGCAGCAGTTTACCGACTGAGTCGCTATTTGCTGCGGCATCCCGCACATACTCCTCAAAATCTTCCGGGATGAAGACATCTTTGCGAATGCGCTCTTCAATCGCATCCGGAATCTTGTCTCCCTGAGTATTTACACCCTCAACGATAAATTCACAGCGTTTGGAGTCAGCGTAATTCCAAATATTCAGTAGGGCAAAGCGATCAAACTGGGTTTTAAGTTTATCCTTCAGTTCTTTTTCATAGCGAGTCTTAATGCCTCGATATTCTGAGCTGTGGGCTTTCCACTGGTCTGCCACCATAATTGCTCGCGCCAAGACCAGCAGTTCCCGATCCTGATAAATATTTGTAGTTCCTGACTTGGGTAATAGAAACCGAATAGTATTCCGCAGTTTTTGTACATGCTCTTTTAACCAAGTGCCCAAGCGTTCGTTCAACTTTTCAGGTGCCTCTGGCAGGACAAGAATAGGTAGGCGATCGTCCCAGCGGTCTGGATGTTCAGACGGATCTAAAGTGCTCCAAGGATCTTTTAGCCAATTTTGTGGCAGAACGATTACCCGAAACGCTCTGGCTATGGCTTCAGAACCGCCTAGAATGTAGCGAACTTGCTTTGCTAGTTGAGCATGATCAGACCCGTTTGTGAATAGTCGATCGTTGCGGGCATGGGCCATCAGCTTTGTGGTAGCGTTCTCACCCTCACGGAAAATGTATCGGTTGCCGCAGGCATGAATATTAAAACTGTTCTCTACGATCGTGGCTAACTCGACTTGAAAGGCATTATCGTCAATCGGCTGCGATCGAGTGATATCAATTTGAAGCGTCGCTGGTTCTGCACCAGCTAAATTTTCAACGGTGAGAGAGCGAAGCCATAATGCTCCCAATATTTCAGAAAGATGAGGAACGATAGCATCGGGATTGTTTACTGCATGTCTTACCGCAGTTAGATTGCGTTGAGCTTTTTCGCGCAAGTTAGCATGCTGTTGGTTTGTTACTGCATCTAATAAGCCAACCGCCTCGATAGTATTATCATCCAGTCTAAAATCAGCCGCTGTGATAATTGGAAGTCCTTCGGAAGATTTGAACAGGTAAGCCAAAATTTTAATCAGCTCACGTGTTTCTTGAGCAGTTGTATTCACCATTACTTGGTCTTCAAGCAACTGTATCAACTCAGGTGAAAAGGGCCAAGACTCAAGAAATTCAGTTTTTCTCCGTTCTTGTTCGGCTGAAGACACTAATGCAAGACGGAAATACTCTGAAACATGGGGCTCAAGCAGCTTCTCAATTTGCTGTGACTTAATATCTAATCGATTCTCAAACAAGCGATGAAGTAAAAGGCGGCGGCGGTCATGAGAGGCGTGAGAACCCTTAAAATCTACTAATACTGGATGAACTCGATTTATTTGTTGAAAAGCATCTGTAGTGCCATCACGAACCGATATTACTAGAGCAAGTAGGTCTGGATACTCCTTTGAAATTTCAGATAAATTTTGGATGAAGCTAAATGCCCAGTTACGAGTAGGGCGTTGTTTGGTATCACTTAAACCATCAAACCAGGTTTGAAATTCATCCAGAATCAGTACAACTGGTCGATGCTGCAATAGCTCCAAAATAAGGTCGTATGGAGGTGAATCAGTTTTCTTATCCCCCATGCCCACCCATTTTTCCTGGATATATTGACCATGTGGATGGAATTCAAAAAGTAGATTCCACAAATACTTGTGCTTCTGACGATTGAGATTAGAACTAATGACTATTGCATTAGCACGAGGAGTCAAAGTAGCAAGCTTCGGTTCTTGTAACTGATTTGCCCAATGTTGTAACCAGTTTGCCGCAGCCGTTGGATTATTCAAGATGTGATCCAAGGCTGCCATTAAATGAGACTTTCCCTGCCCCCGCGCACCCACAAGAACCACAGGGTAACCTTGTCCAGGAGTAATAGCCCCTATTGCATTAATCAAGTCTGTAGAGGGATAAGTGATGTCTAAAAAAGCTCCGGCAGATAGCTTCTTTGCCTCTGCGATCTCAATTTGCGTACCCTTCAGGCGCTTGCCTTGGAACTCCTGACGTAGCTTTAATTCAAGCATTCGAGCAGATCCTCTTAAATCCAATCTATACACATAACATTCCCAAAATCCCAAATCTGTTTTGATTCAGATCTGTGACTGCTGGCAGTCAGTACTAGTAGTGCCCTAAATCCATAGTAATTGAAACTTGAATAAAACGTCAATGAAATACTTGACGAAAAAATCAATATGAGGCTAGTCTGTATTTATTGACGAAAAAGTCAACTACCAGGGTTTGATTATCAGATTTATTGATTTAGCGGCTTTGAGAAGTAGCCGTTGCGACTGCTTGCATCCGAGTATCGTTTGAACAGTTTATTGAATAGGGAGATTTACATGATTGAGCAGGTTTTGATTGTTGATACTGAGACAACAGGGTTGGAGCTTGACAATGGTCAGGTCATTGAGATTGGAGCCATTCTGTACTCACTGCGCCATCAAACGACAATTCAGCAGGCATCTGTTCTATTACCAGCGAAAGACAACCCAGCAGAAAACATCAACCGCATAAAATCGGCTGCCTTAGCAACTCTATCCCCATCTATCGCAGAGTTGGGAATAGCAACCATCTTAGATATGGCTCGGATGGCTGATGTAGTTGCAGCGCATAACGCTGTGTTTGATCGTAAATGGTTTGGCTCTACGGGAATTAATGGTGCCTTATTGCCTAATCTCGTTGCTACTAACGGTGATCCTCTCTGCTGGGTTTGTACATGCAACGATTTTGAATGGCCAAATCAAACGCGACCAGGACAATCTCTAATCGAACTTGCTCTAGCTCATGACATTGGAGTATATGCTAATCACCGCGCTCTGACTGACTGCCAACTGTTGGCTGCTCTATTTGACAGAATGGAAAATGTACAAGCAATGTTTGAGAGAGCACTGAGACCCAAGGCCCGGTTTACAGCTCTTGTTTCATACGACAATAGAGATCTAGCTAAACAGGCTGGATTCAAATGGTTCTCTGATCGCAAGGTATGGGAACGAGTTATGGCTGTAGAAGATGCACAGCAGCTTCCGTTCCGGGTCAGATGCCTTGAGTTTTTAGCTCATTAGATTCTTGCGCTATTTCGAGACTCCGTTAGCTGACCAGATCTGCCTTGATCCAGGCAAAGATTTGTCTGGCGGTGGCAATATACCTTTGGATTGTGGGGGCGGCAGCGGTTGAATTGGCGGCTTGCCAATTGTTAACCAGACTAAAGTAAACCCAGCGGTTATTTACCCACACTCCGCCAGCCACGGACATTACATAGTCGGGTGCGGCATCAATACTGCCGCCTTTTAGAAAGGCGCTGGTACCGAGGGGCATGGTGGGGGCGATCGCATCGGCCAGGGACAAAATGGCTCGGAAATTGGCCAGGGTGGCAGGCTGCTGAAAAAATTCGCCCTGGAGGGCGCGGGCGTAAAACGAGACAAAATCGTTGGGTGAGCCGACCATTGTTTCGGTGTCATTAATAATTGGTCGGGCCGGGTAGGGGCTTTTGGGCGCATTCATGAGCTGATTCATCCTGTCCCAACTAATCGTTTGCCAGTTGGGGTCGCCAGAAATGTAGCCAAAAAACTGGCGGGTGCTGGTGGGAATGCGGGTATTCTTGAGGCCAATTTCGCTGATAAACTGGCGGACTTGCGCTGCTCCAACTCGCTTCAGGGCCATGTCCGTCGCCGTGTTGTCGCTGTGGGAAATCATTGCCTCCAGCACGGTTTGAGCAGTGACTTTACCCGTTAAGTTTGGCGGGTTAAAGACAGAACTGCTGAGGGAAAAGACTGAATCATCAAGGGTAAGTTGCTCTTGCAGCGAAAGCTTGCCTGCTTCGACCTGGCGCAGAAATTCTGTCAGCACGTAAGCTTTAAATGAGCTGCCGCAAAATAGCGGTGTGTCGGGATTGAGGCTGACTGACCATTCTGGGCTAGTTGGGCTGGCAGGGGCTAAAAACTTGAGCGCCTTTTGTCCAGGCAATTCGTCAACAGCAGCCAAAATTCGATCACCTAAATTGCCCTGGAGCGATCGCCCAACGGCTGGATAAATGCCTGCCCCCAGAGCGGCCGTTGTCGCAGCCCCCAACAAGAAAATCCGGCGGGATTGATTCATGACGTTGATTTGAAAAGCAAAATGATGCGCTCAATTATCGCAGACAACGGCTCTGCTGAAAGCAACCAGCATTGAGGCAGAAACAAGCAACTTCTCATATTGGTTAGCGGTTATCAATGCATTCCGATCAGACAGGGGGGCGATCGCTGTTTAATTAAAAGAGGCAACTCCCTAGATCGGTCAGCTTCGCCTGTATTTTCACAGAAAGTTTCTATGTCATCTGCTGCTTCGAACCCTAAACGAACCTTTGCCCCTTGGACGCGGCTGGCTCACCTGTCTTGGCCATGGCGAATCACCCTCGGCTACTTGACGCTGATGTTATTTTTGCCCGTGGCCGCCCTGTTCTTAAAAGCCGCTCAGGAACCCCCGGCTAAGTTTTGGGCGATCGCCACTAGCCCGGTTGCCCTTTCTGCCTACAACGTCACCTTTGTGACGGCGCTGATCGCGGCAGCCATTAACGGCGTATTTGGGATTTTGATTACCTGGGTGCTGGTGCGCTACGACTTTCCAGGCAAGAAAATTATGGATGCGGCGATCGACTTGCCCTTTGCTTTGCCGACCTCGGTGGCGGGTTTAACCTTGGCCACGGTCTACAGCAACAATGGCTGGATCGGTTCGCTGCTGGCTCCGCTGGGGATTAAGGTTGCCTTCACGCGGTTGGGAGTGGGCGTGGCAATGGTGTTTATTTCCTTGCCCTTTGTCGTGCGGACGCTGCAACCCGTGCTGCAAGAGTTGGAAGTCGAAATTGAAGAAGCAGCTTGGAGCTTAGGTGCCTCGCGCTGGCAAACCTTTTGGCGAGTGATTTTACCGCCGCTAGTGCCAGCCGCCCTGACTGGAGTAGCGCTGGGGTTTTCGCGGGCAGTCGGTGAGTATGGCTCAGTTGTGATTGTGGCGGCCAATGTCCCTTTTCAAGATTTGATTGCCCCGGTGCTGATTTTTCAGCGGCTAGAACAGTACGACTACACGGGCGCTACGGTGATTGGCACTGTCTTACTAATTGTCTCGCTGCTGGTCTTGCTGGCGATTAACTTACTGCAAGCCTGGAGGAGGCGCTATGAGTCCTAGTCCTCAGATCAATGCTGCTCCGACCGAGCAGCGCTGGCCCGTTGGTAAGTTTGCTCTGATTACGATCGCCGTTCTTTACTTGGGTCTGGTGATCTTTGTGCCGGCGGTGAATGTGTTTGCCCAAGCCTTCAAAAATGGGATGGGGCCATTTTTAAGTAATTTAGTCGAGCGGGATTTTTTACATGCGGTGCAGTTGACGCTGATGATTTCGCTGATTGTTGTCCCGATCAACACCGTGTTTGGCTTGTGTGCGGCCTGGGCGATCGCCCGCCACAAGTTTCCTGGTCGATCCCTGGTGATCAGCATTTTGGATGTGCCATTTTCAATTTCCCCCGTTGTCTCCGGCTTGATGATTGTCTTGCTCTACGGTCGCAACGGTTGGTTTGGCCCCTGGCTGCAACAGGCTGACCTGAAAATTATTTTTGCCCTGCCTGGGATGGTATTAGCCACTGCCTTTGTCACCCTGCCCTTTGTTGCCCGTGAAGTGATTCCAGTCCTGGAAGAGGTGGGCAGCGATCAAGAAGAAGCAGCCTGCACTCTGGGCGCGAACGATTGGCAAATATTTTGGCGGGTCACACTACCGAATATTCGCTGGGGCTTGCTCTACGGTGTAATTTTGACCAATGCCAGAGCAATGGGAGAATTTGGAGCAGTCTCAGTTGTCTCTGGTAATATTGCTGGTCAAACCCAAACCTTGCCTCTATTCGTCGAAGAAGCTTACAAGCAATATCAAACTGAATCTGCCTTTTCTGCTGCTGTTTTGCTGGCTTTTCTGGCGGTGATCACCTTAATTCTAAAGGAAATTCTGGAGCGAAAAACCCGGATTAAAGACGTTGCAGAGGAATAAGACGAGGAACCACAACGCCTCTGATGTTCACAAATCCCATAGGATGGCTGTATCTGCGCGAGCTAGGTCTTTGAGTTTAGCTAAACTCAGCGGCAGAAGTTAATGCTTAATCACAAGTTGTACGGGAGTTCGATATGTTTAATCTGGGTTGGTTAGAAGTCAGTTTGATTCTGCTGGCGCTGATTTTAGTATTCGGCCCAAAGAAATTACCTGAACTGGGCGGCTCAATTGGCAAAACCCTGCGTGGGTTCAAAGATGAACTCCAGCAAACTAACCAACTTGAAGAAGAAGATGAAGAGGGCGATCGCAAAAACTAAAGGGCAGCTTCGTCCAATTTGCCAGTGATACGCTATAGCCACACTCTGAGGTAATGCCATGACTGCCCTCGTTCTGAACCTGAAACCGATTTGATTTTTTGAGCGCATTTTCTAGTGAGAGTTAATCACTTCATCAGCCGCATGTGCCAAAACTTGATCCATCCAGGCGTTGATGCTTTTGCCTGCCTTGGTTGCAGCAATGTACACCTTGCGATGATGTTCTGGTGTGGTTCTAAAGGGCAACTTGCCAGAAAAAGGCTTATCTGGTGATTGCTCTAGTTCTTGGCAAAAAGCCAGATAGTCGTCTACAGAATCTTGAAAAGCCTGCTTAGCTTCGGCAACGGTTTCACCTTTGAAGGTAACAACATCCTGAATTCCCAAGATGCGACCAAAGATGATGCCAGCAGTTTCGTCAATTTCTAAGCATCCGATGTATCCCTTATAGGTCAACATTTTTAACCTCCTACCCTTACTCTGGCTTGATTCCTGAATTATTGAGAAAGTCTCTGACTGCTCCCTTATCCGTCACTCGTTTAGGATCAATACTCCGGACAGTTTTTAGAAGGGACTCACAAGGCTTTCAGGGCTTACGATTCAAGAATTGACCTATTTGTTCAATGTTAGCTTTCCCCCTGATTTCAGAAAAAAGATCCTGCCTACACTTAGATCAGGGTTTAAGCCCCAAAACCTACTCAAGTTCTGACCAGCGAGTACGCTAAACTAACAGCTACTCAATCGCTGAATTGTGCTAACGCTGCGATGGCCATGCCGCTCCCGCCAAATTTACAGCAGTTCGCCAACCGCCAAATTGCCAGCGGCAAATACGCCTCATTAGAGGAACTTCTTCTAGCTGGACTGCAAGTTCTAGCAGAGCAGGAACAGATTTATCAAGGGCGTTTTGAAGAATTGCGCCGTGAGGTATTGTTGGGAGCCGCAGAAGCTGAGCAGGGACAACTCCTTGATGCTACACCTGAAAACGACTACGTTAGCGCCGCTCTAAAACATGAGTCGGGTCTATCGAATTACGCCCCGCGCTAGCCAGGATATTGAAGCAATCGCAGATTGCCTTGCTGCTCGAAGCAGCTTAAACAGCAAAGATTATGGCTGGAGTACTGGTCGATTTCTCGATAGAATTAATGCCAACAGAGCTTTGTCAAGGGCGATCGCTGGCAACTTTACCGCGAAACACCACGTAATTGTAGACGTTGTAAAACAGCCTGAGGCACAAGCTAGTGCTGCAACTTAGACTATAAAGAGGCACACTGTAAAGAGAGCCTTGATCGGCAGATTTGATCCACCCGTCTTGATACACTTGCTGCCGACTTAGCACGCTCGGCTGCCTTTAAACTTTTAAGCCTATGGTCACTACTCTTTCCAATCCAGTTTCACAATCTTTTCCCCAGGTGCGCTCAGCGATCCAAAGCTTACAGCCCCAGTTGGTTGAGTGGCGGCGGCGTTTGCATCAGTGCCCTGAGTTGGGGTTTAAAGAACATCTAACCGCTGAGTTTGTGATGGCCAAGCTGGCAGAATGGCAGATTGACTACCAGGCAAAAATTGCCGAGACGGGGATTGTGGCGACGATTAGCGGCACGATGCCTGGCCCAGTGCTGGCAATTCGGGCGGATATGGACGCTTTACCGATTCAGGAAGAAAATCAGGTTGAGTATCGATCGCAGCACGATGGCGTCATGCACGCCTGCGGGCACGACGGGCATACGGCGATCGCCCTGGGGATTGCCAACTATCTCTCGCAGCACCGCCATACCTTTGCGGGGACAGTAAGAATTATTTTTCAGCCCGCCGAAGAAGGCCCTGGTGGGGCCAAGCCCATGATTGAAGCTGGCGTGTTGCAAAATCCGCAAGTCGATGCGATGATTGGGCTGCACCTGTGGAACCTGCTGCCGCTGGGCACGGTTGGGGTGCGGAGCGGCCCGTTTATGGCCGCCGCAGAGCTGTTTACCTGCAAAATCTTCGGTAAGGGTGGGCACGGCGCCATTCCACAGCAGACGATTGACTCAATTGTGGTGGCGGCTCAGGTGGTGAACGCCCTCCAAACGATTGTCGCTCGCAATGTTGACCCCTTGGATACGGCCGTGGTTTCCGTCGGTAAGTTTCATGCCGGTAGCGCCAGAAACGCGATCGCTGATTCAGCCGAACTGGGCGGCACTGTTCGCTACTTTAAGCCTGCTTTAGGCGAATTTCTGCCCCAGCGCATTGAGCAAATTCTGGCCGGAGTCTGCCAGGCTCACGGAGCCAGCTACGAGTTTGACTACCAAAAACTCTATCCGCCAGTGGTTAATGATGCCGAAATGGCTCAACTGGTGCGCTCTGCGGCCGAAGCGGTGATTGAAACACCAGCCGGAGTGATGCCAGAGTGCCAAACCATGGCCGCTGAAGATATGTCTTTCTTTCTGCAAGCCGTGCCAGGCTGCTACTTCTTTCTGGGGTCAGCCAACCCGGCGAAGGATTTAGCCTACCCTCACCATCACCCCCGATTTGACTTTGATGAAACAGCTTTGGGAATTGGGGTCGAAATTTTTGCCCGCTGTGTTGAAAAGTTTTGCGATCGCCAGTAGTCTGTAGTTGATCTGCTGCTGATAAGCCCATGCCCTTGACCATTCTTGTGGCTGATGATGAGCCTGGCATTCGTCTCTCAGTCAGTGACTATCTGCAATTGGCAGGCTACTCTGTGCTGACCGCAGAAACGGGCAAAGCGGCCCTAGAGATCATTAATGCCTATCAGCCCCACCTGCTGGTGACCGACATTACAATGCCAGAAATGGATGGCTATGACTTGGTGCGCCAAGTCCGTCGACAGCCTGCCTTTCGGCTCTTGCCCGTCGTGTTTTTGACCGCCCGCACCCAAACCCAAGAGCGGATTCGCGGCTATCAGGCCGGCTGTGATGTTTATCTCCCCAAACCCTTTGAGCTAGATGAACTAGTGGCGGTGATTCGCAACTTGCTGGATCGGGTGCAAATTCTCCAAACCGAGCAATTTCGCAACCACCTGCAACCGGACGAACAGCGAGGACAGCGCGCCGCCATTGTTTCGCAACAGCTAGGGCTAACAGCGCGCGAGCAGTCTGTGCTGGCTCTGTTGCTGGATGGGTTGTCCAACGCTCAAATTGGCGATCGCCTGCACCTGAGCGCCCGCACAATTGAAAAGTATGTGAGCAGCCTGCTCCAAAAAACGGCGGTTCACAATCGGGCAGAGTTGGTCAGATTTGCGATCGAGCACCATCTTTTAACGTAACTTTTGCCTAGTGAACTACCACACACCGACCGCTAGGCGGTACGTTGTGGGCTTCCCAATTCATCGGGAACTGCCTCTAGAACTCCGTAATTCCGTTGGTCTTACATTCCCTCCAAGGGCAGGAGTCCTGGTTCCCAAGACCCAAACTTTCAAACAATCATGACTAGCCACTTTGATCGCTTGGTTTTCACGATCCTGATTGCTTGGTTTTTGCAATCGTCGCGACGTTTATGGTGTTCTGTCGAAAGTATATCAGAACTATCGCTTCGGTTCTAGGAATTTGGTTATGGCTTGCCTGTCTTGCTTGTTCTCCAGCTTCGGTGAAGACCACAAACAAGACGGCAAGCCATAACCCTGGCTTTCATCCCACACCAACGAAGCGTATAATGTGGGGATTCTCGCCGAACTAGCTAATTTTTAATACAATTCATTTACCGCTGATCTTGTTCCTGTCAGTATTGATCAAGAGGTATGTTGCTCTGTTCTTCTAGGCTTGTGGTCGGGAGTTAAGCCAGTCTGAGTTTTGAAAATTCTCAAATGTCAAGGAGAAGCATGATTCAGAACCGATTAGAAGTCCAATCCAACCTGCCGGAAGCTTGTTATGAGGAAGAACCGATTCATATTCCTGGCTTTATTAAGCCCTATGGCGTTTTATTGGCGCTAGAACCATCACAGCTCCGGATCTTGCAAGTTAGCAATAATACGCAAGTCTTTTTGGAGATTCCGACTGAGGAGTTGCTAAACCAAGACTTAGAAATCCTGTTGGGTTCTAAACAAGTCAACGCATTAAAAGATTGCTTGGCAAACGATGCCAGAACTATCAATCCCTTAAAAATTTCAATTCAGCGATCGCCCAAGACGCTGCTGTTTGATGGCATAATCCACTGTTACAATGATGTTGTGATCCTAGAGCTGGAACCGACACCATCCAAACACCCAGCCACGTTTTTTAACTTTTATCACTTAGTTAAAGCTGCGATCAGCACCTTGCAGCAAGCCTCGACCACGGCCGAGTTGTGTAGTCTGATGGCCCAGGAAATCTATAAATTGACTGGCTTCGATCGGGTGATGATCTACCAGTTTGATACTGATGGAGCCGGTGTTGTGGTTGCAGAAGAGAAGCAAGCAACAGTGAAAGAGGCCTATCTGGGGTTACATTTTCCTGCCACCGATATTCCTGATCAGGCGAGGCGGTTATTTGGACTGAACAAGGTGCGGGTAATTCCAGATATTCACTATCAGCCTGTGGCGATTGTGCCCCCCAATCATCCAATTACGAACCAACCGCTGGATTTAAGCTTGTCGGTTTTACGCAGCGTTTCGCCTGTTCATCTTGAGTATCTGCATAACATGGGAGTGGCGGCCACAATGGTGGTGGCGCTTCAAAAACGTCAGCAGTTATGGGGGTTAATTGCCTGTCATCATCTTTCTCCTAAATCTGTCAGTTACGAAGTGCAGACTGCCTGTGAATTCTTGGGCCAAATCATGTCTTTAGAGTTATTGGCCAAAGCCGAAAATGACGATTTGGACTACAAAATTCAGTTAAAAGCAGCTCAGTCTAATTTAATTGATTCAATTGCGATCGCTCAGACGTTGCCAGCAGGATTAATCAACGCGGCTGAGGGTTTATTGGCCTTAGTGGGGGCCCAAGGTTGTGCCGTCTGCTTGAATGGCGAAGTGATGATGACTGGCTTAACGCCTGGGTTAGCAGAAATTACCGGCTTAGTGGACTGGTTGACGACCCACGTTCAAGACAACCTGTTTGCCACAGATTCCTTAATTACCTGTTATCCGCCTGCCGAGGCATTTTTAGAGACTGCCAGTGGACTGCTCGTGCTGACCCTTTCTAAAACGCAACGCAACTATTTGCTCTGGTTTCGGCCAGAGGTACTGCAAACCGTGTCTTGGGCTGGCAATCCGCTCGACAGTTATCAGGTCGATCAGCAGGGCGAGATCCGATTGGGTCCGCGTCAGTCCTTTCAACTGTGGAAAGAAACGGTGCAGTCGAAGTCGTTGCCCTGGAAAACGGCTGAAATTGAGGCGGCGCAGGAATTTAGAAGCGCCCTGGTTGGCCTAGTGCTGCGGCAAGCCGACGAACTGGCAAAAATTAATCTGGAACTAGAGCGCAGCAACACTGAATTAGATGCATTTGCCTATATTGCTTCCCATGACCTGAAAGAACCGCTGCGGGGAATTCACAACTATGCAAATTTCCTGATCGAAGACTATGGCAGCATTTTGAATCAGGATGGCATGGCCAAACTCCAAACCCTGGTTCGCCTCTCCCAGCGGATGGAGAATTTGATTAATTCACTTTTAGATTATTCCCGCCTCGGTCGGACTGAACTTTTGCGACAGCCAACGGATTTAAATACCGTTGTTCAAGCCGCGATCGCAACTCTGAACATGAGCCAACCCAATCAGTCCGTCGATTTTCGGCTGCCCCGCCCCTTGCCAATCGTGATGTGCGATCGCAGTTTAATTAATGACTTATTCACCAACCTGATTAGCAATGCTGTCAAATACAACGACAATCCAGACAAATGGGTTGAGCTAGGATTTCTGGAACCTGGTGTGATTGACCCCGGACATCCAGTTGGCAAAGAAACCGGCGCGACTGAGCACGTTACCTTTTATGTTCGGGATAACGGGATTGGAATTCCTGAGCAGCACCTCGACAAAATTTTTGGCATCTTCCGCCGCTTACACGCTCAGGATGACTATGGAGGGGGAACAGGCGTCGGCTTAACGATTATCAAGAAGATTACTGAGCGCCATGGAGGGACAATTTGGGTAACATCAAGATTAGGCGAGGGCAGCACGTTTTACTTCACCTTGCCATCGGAGGCTAAGCCATGATTTCTACGTCAGCATCGATCACAGATTCAGCCCCGCCCTTACTGGTGGTTGAAGACAGCAATGAGGACTTTGAAGCTTTAAATCGGTTCCTTAGCCGCTCACCCCATGCCATTTCAGTGCATCGCTGCATCAATGGCGATCAGGCATTGGCATACCTCTACCAACAGGGCAGGTATGAGGAGCCGAGTAGCGCTCCTCGTCCGGGTATGATTCTGCTCGACCTGAATTTACCGGGGACGGATGGGCGAGACCTGTTGTGCCAGATTAAACGAGATGACCGCCTCAAGACGATTCCTGTTGTCGTCTTTACGACCTCCAATAACCCGAAAGATATCGAAGCCTGTTACCGCAAAGGGGCAAACAGCTACATTATTAAGCCCGTCAACTTTAATCTCTTGAGGCAAAGTGTGCAGACGGTAATGGATTACTGGTTTGCGATTAGCACCCTCCCTCAGCCTTGTCCGGAGGCTTGATCGTTTTGACCCAGAATCAGCGCACTGTTTTAATCATTGATGATAACCCCGAAGATCGGGAACTCTACCGGCGATATCTGCTGCGGGATCGAGAGCACACATACCAGATTCTGGAAGCAACCTTGGGGCGGGATGGGGTCGCCCAATGGCAGTCTGGTCGGCCGGACGCTGTACTGCTAGATTTTCAACTCCCTGATTTGGATGGACTAGAAGTCCTGGCTGCGCTGCAAGACCCGACCCACCCCACCTTTTTGCCGGTGATTATGGTAACGGGGCGGGGGGATGAGGCGATCGCAGTCCAAGCGATGAAAGCCGGGGCGCAAGACTATTTAATCAAAGGCCAGCTTAGCCCAACCGGCTTGCATTTAGCGGTGAATGCCGCGATCGCAGCGGTGCAGCTTCGGACTCAACTCCAACAAAGCCGAGAACGAGAGCGGCAAGCGCGTGCAGAGCTAGAGCTGCGGGTGGAGGAGCGTACCGTCGAACTACAGCAAACGAATGAAGAGCTGCAACAAGAAATCGAGCAGCGCAAGTTGGCCAACCAGAAGATCTACGAACAGGCAGCGCTGATCGATATTTCGCCCGATGCTGTTTTTGTTCGTGATCTAGAGTGTCGGATCTTATTTTGGAGTAAGGGGGCTGAACACCTGTATGGCTGGAGTGCAGCAGAAATTTTAAGCCAGAATTCTTGCCAGTTTTTAGTGGTTCTCCCTTCGCCCCAATTGGAAACTGCCCTGAAGACAGTTGTGGAAACGGGCGAATGGCAGGGAGAGTTGAACAAAGTTACGAAATCTGGTCAGGCGATCATTGTCTATAGCCGCTGGACGCTAATGCGCGATCAGGCAGGGCAACCCAAATCCATCCTCTCCGTCGAAACCAACATCACCGAGCAGAAGCAATTGGCAGCTCAATTTCTGCGCGCTCAACGCCTGGAAAGCCTGGGTGTTCTGGCCAGTGGCATTACCCACGACATGAACAACATCCTGGCTCCAATTCTGGTGATTGCTCAATTGTTACCCCATAAACTTCCCGATCTCGACCAGGAAACTCAGCGCCTATTAAAGATCGTTGAAGATAATGCCAGACGTGGAGCGAGCCTGATTCAGCAAATGCTCACCTTTGCGCGGGGTCTAGAAGGCAAGCAGATTGCTATGCAGGTGACACCCTTGTTGACAGAACAAGAGCAGATCATTAAAAGCACCTTTCCGAAGTCTATTCACGTTAACTGCAAGATTTTAACTCCCAACTTGTGGATGGTTTCCGCTGATGTTACCCAACTGCATCAAGTCCTGATGAACCTCTGTGTGAATGCCCGTGATGCGATGCCAAACGGCGGCATCCTGACGATAACAGCCGAAAATAAGGTGATTGACCAACGGTTTGCCCAACGCCATTTAGAAGCTCAACCTGGGCCTTACGTCATAATTACTGTATCTGATACGGGTACAGGCATGTCGCCCGATGTTAAAGAGCGGATTTTTGACCCTTTCTTTACGACGAAAGCCTTTGGTCAAGGAACAGGCTTAGGACTTTCAACCCTGCTTGGTATTATCAAAGGTCATGCTGGGTTTGTCGATGTTGTGACTAGCGTCGGGCAGGGCAGCGAATTTAAGGTCTACTTACCGGCGATCGCGGCTCCAGAAATGCCGACTACACCCAAACCAACCTTTCAACTGGGTCAACACGAGTTAATTTTAGTTGTCGATGATGAAGCTCCGATTCGCGAAACCACCCAAACGATTCTAGAAGCATTCAACTATCGCGTCCTGACCGCCAACAATGGCCGAGATGCGATCGCAGTCTATGCCCAGCATCAGTCAAAAATTCGGGCTGTCTTAATGGATATGATGATGCCAGAGATGGATGGCACAACTGCCATTCATAACTTGCAGCAGCTAAATCCGTCGGTGAAAATCATTGCCACCAGCGGATTAGGAGTCAATCATCAACAGGTGGTCCAAGCACTGGGTACTCATACCATGCTGCCAAAGCCTTATACAGCCGAGGAATTATTAAATACGCTGCATCTCATACTTGCCGACTAAATTTTAAGCAAATCGCGGGCCGCAGCCAAGGCATTTCTGACTTGGGCGAAGCCAGTGCCGCCGTAACTATTGCGGGCAGCGACAACCTGTTGGGGGGTAATGGCTTGGTAAATATCAGCTTCAAATTGAGGATGGATGGCTTGCCACTCGCTTAAACTCAGGTCTTTGAGCAATTTGCTCTGGGCTAAACAGGTTTTGACCACCTGACCGACAATGTTGTAAGCTTCCCGAAACGGCACTCCTCTGGCGGCTAGGTAGTCAGCCACATCCGTTGCATTTGAAAAGTCTGTGGACACCGCCTCTGCCAACCGTTCAGGTCGAAACACCAAGCCTTCAGCCATCAAAATTGTCATTGCTTCCAGGCAAGCTTGCACCGTGTTGACGGCATCAAACAGGGCCTCTTTGTCTTCTTGGAGGTCTTTGTTGTAGGCTAGTGGCAGCCCCTTCATCAGCACCAGCAGCGCCTGCAAGTGACCAAACACTCGCCCCGACTTGCCCCGCACTAATTCGGGCACATCTGGATTTTTCTTTTGCGGCATGATGCTAGAGCCAGTCGAGCAGCTATCTTTGAGGCTGACGAAGGCAAATTCTTCTGAAGCCCAGAGAATCACCTCTTCTGAGAGGCGACTCAGATGCACCATAATCAGACTAGCCGCACAGAGAAACTCGATCGCAAAGTCGCGATCGCTGACGCCATCTAAGCTATTGGCGTAAACGCCGCCGAAATTGAGCAACTCTGCCGTGTAGTGGCGGTCAATTGGGAACGTGGTGCCGGCCAGCGCCCCACTGCCCAAGGGCGAAACATTCACCCGCTGATAAATTTCGGTTAGCCGCTGCCAGTCGCGCTGGGCCATTTCAAAGTAAGCCAGCAGATGATGGGCCAAGCTCAAGGGCTGGGCCCGCTGGAGGTGGGTGTAGCCAGGAATTAAGGTTTCAACATTTTGCTCAGCCAGGTCAAGCAGGGTTTGCTGCCACTGCCGCAGTCGGGCTTGAATCTGCTGAATTTGGTCGCGCAGGTAGAGGCGGGTGTCGGTGCCGACTTGGTCGTTGCGAGATCGAGCGGTGTGCAGCTTTTTGCCGACATCCCCAACTAGCTCCGTTAGGCGACGCTCGACCGCAAAATGCACGTCTTCGGCTTCTACACCAGGCTGAAACTGCCCCTGCCGATATTCCTGCCGAATTTGCTCTAGACCAGCCACAATTTGCTCTGCTTCGCTGGCTGGCACAATCCCGGTCTGAGCCAGCATCCGCACATGAGCCTGGGAACCCGTTAGATCATATTCAATCAGGGCAATGTCAAACCCAATGCTGGCGTTGAAGCGGGCGATCGCCGGGTGGAGAGCCGACTCGAAGCGCTGGCTCCAAGGCTGCTGACCCGGAGTTGAAGAGGTGTTTTCCAATCTGCTTAGCCCGTTAAAACGAAGTGAATGTCCGAATCACGTAACCCGCCACAATCCCAATCAGTAACGCCCAAACCTGTCCGGTCTTAATAAAATTATTCCAGACAGAAGCAAAATCATTGCCCAGCGTATCTTTAAACTGCTGCGCGATCACTAACGAATCGACTGACCAATGCCCCCCAGCGATCTGATCCAGAGGCAGTAGGTTCCAAGCATCCTGCACCAGGTTAATATCCATGCTTTAAGTGTTTTTAACATGCATCATCAGTAAAGGTACACCAATCTCAAACCAGTTGATGCATCTTCAGTTTGGTTTATCTGGCAATGTTAACCGACGGTCAGCCAAAATGCAGCAAGATTAACCGCCAATCCCTAATCGGCCAGCCAACCCTGGCGCAAGCGGAATTAAAGTGGTCGCCATCAAAAAGAGCGCCAGTAAACCCCACGCGGCCCTGGCGTCATCCACCTCGGAAATTTCTTCCAGGCAGGGGCGTTCAAGGTCACGTTGGAGCAGCAGAATCACGATCGCCCAGTAAAGCGCCAGCGGATTGAAAGCGGCGGCGATCGCCAACACGATCAGGACGACGATGGTTGAGCGTCCTGCCACTGTCCGCCCATAAATCGCTTGAATAAGCCTACCGCCGTCTAACTGCCCGGCCGGCAGCAGGTTCAAAGCAGTGATCACTAACCCCAGCCAGCCAATCACCACCAGGGGATGCACCGATACCAGAGTCTCTTGCAGGGCTGAGCCTAAAACCACCCTCGCCAAGCTGCCAACCAAAATTGAACTCTGAAAGAACGGCCCAGGCACCTGAAAGAGGCTGCCCGGCCCAGATAAGACCAACCCGACAATCAGCAGCAGCAGCGATAGCAGCCCCCCGGCCGCCGGGCCAGCCAAGGCAATATCAAACAGAACTTGCCGCTTGGGTAGCAGCGACTCAAACCGGGTTAGCGCTCCAAACGAACCTATTTGCCAAGCCGGAATAAAAAAGGGCGGACTCAGCTTGACCTGGTAGCGCTTGGCCAGCCAGCGATGCCCAAGTTCATGGGTGACTAACACAGCCAGCAGACCAAAGGCGATCGGCAATACCTCTGGCCACCGCCCCGGTGCATTGTAGAAGTTAAACCCTTGCAGGAGGGCACTGGTTTCAAGGCAAGTGGCGATCGTTGCCAGCCCCAGCACCCCAGCCGTAATTTTTTGAGTTAAATTAGCTGGCTGCGGATCATTGCGGCTGGGCAAGATCACAACCACGGGCCGACCCTCTGGATTGGCAACCAAAAACAGACGATATTGGTCGGCTAAGCGCTCTTGCAAAGCCGCACTCAACCGCGCATGCACGGCGGCAGGCTCGCCCCGCAGATTCCCTTTGCAAATCAACCCATCTTGGTAGGGAATTGTTTCGGTTAAAAAGTAAGTCTCAATCCCAAAAATGCCTTGAATCGCCTTTAAGTCTTCGGCCGGGACAGGGATCGCTTTCGGGGCTTCAGATGCATCAGCGACTGAACCCGCTGCATCCGCTGTCGATTCTGCGGGTGAGGCTTCACCGGTGGACGGAGGCTGCTCTAAGCGCTCTGAGATTGAGCGCTCTGGGATTGGCATTTGAGCCGCGATCGCCCGGAGCCACTTGCCCAAACCAATATAGACAGCAACAGAAAGTAACAGCACAAATAAAATCAAGGCGAGGTTGGGAATGATCCCCACTGCCACTAGCCCAAACAGCAGCAGCCAGGGCAGCATCAGCACCACAGATTGCAGCCAGGCAACGAGACCCAATTTACCGAGCGGCAATCCTCGGTAGAATCCCCAGCCCAAGATAGCGAGGGCGGCAATAATTAGTAAACCTGTAATCATAGTGAGCGCGATTGCTGTGCCTTTATTTTTACTGTGACATAATCTTCGGCGATCGCCCCTCCCAGCACCACCGCAACCGCCGCTCAGGATTGCAAATGAATTAACCTGTAATATTTTTGTTCAATTGATAATTCTAAACATGACCAGGGCCTGCAAGTTATACCCCTGAGCAACCCGCTTAAAGTTACGATTACCGGCGATCGCTCAACTATGAAAGGGGATTGACAGCAAGGGCAGCCACACAAGCAGCAACCAGCCCCACGACCAAAGATTAGTTTGCAGGTGTCTCTGCGGGGCTGCGTCTGTGAAGAGGGCTTCGATTCTTTGCATCAGACGGCTGGGCGGTGCAACACTGCTGAAAGCGGCACAGATATTTTGATCTAAGATCGGTGGGGTGCTGACGACCAACAGCAAAGCCTCTGCTAGCAGTAGGGCATCGGTCTGCTCAGCAACCCAACGGTCAGCCCGCAGTTCTCTCAGCACCAGCAACTCCTGCCAAACGGAGTCGCTCTGGGGCAGCCAGGCAGTCAGCCGGCGGGCCCAGCCCAACCAGAAAAACCAGAAGGTATCGCGGTAATAATGGTGGGCCTGCTCATGGAGCAACACTGCCTCTAGATGGGGATAATCTAACTTATCTAGTAGGCCCTGGCTGACCACTAATTCCGGCTGCCAAAACCCAACCTGGGCACTGTAAGGCATTGCCAAATCGAGTACCCGAACAGATCTGCCCAGAAGCTCAGTTTGGGGATAAGCGCGAATCTGTTGCAGGGTGCGTTGACCTTGCCAAATCAGATGCAGCCAGCAAACCGCCGCCAAACTCAAAAACCCGATCGCTAGGACATAGCTCAACCAGCCTTCCCATAGCCAGACCATTTGTCCTTGCGGGCCCATCCAAATCACCGCGATCGCAGAGGTCAGCATCAGCAAAGGCGCAAATAGCAGCCCTTTTAGCCCCTGCTGCCAGCGCTCTGACCAATCAGCGCTGGTATCGACTGTCCAAAAATAACGAAGCCCCCAGGACACTCCCAATCCGCTGAGTAGAATTAGCAGATGCATTATTGCTCCTCCCTAGCTTGACGAAGGGCTTGCAGTTTCTCAGCGATCGCGTTGATTTGTTCCAAACTGGCTTGATCGAGGCTATCGGCAAAGGCTGCGACAATATCAGGATTTCCGACTGCTAAAAATCGCTGCAACTGCTCGTAAGCTTCTAGGGCGGCCGCTTCTTGCCGAGAGATCAACGGTTGCCAACTGAAGCTGCGATCGCTCTTATCGCAAGTCAACCAGCCTTTCTGCGTCAGCCGATTTAAAACAGTGGTGACGGAGGCGTAGGACAGCTCCCGATCAGGGTCAGTCAAAATTCGCTCGTGCACATCCTTGACGCTAACCGTCCCGAGTTCCCAGATGATCGTTAAAATCTCAGTCTCCAGCGGCCCCAGCGAAAGCTGTTGAGGGCGGTAGTCAGGCAGTGGAACCATAGATATAGATTGAGACGACTTTGCTCTCCAGAACGCTATTGTAAAGCCAATTTAGGAGCTTAGGGAGCAGTTAAGCGCCTCAGCAATCGTTCAAAAGCTTGCCATCAGTTCGGCAACTGATCCAGATCAAAGCCCTGCGATCGCAAAAATGCCTCAAGCTGTTCTCGTCGCTGTCGTTCCAGTTCTGCCCGTTGTTGTTCTGCCTCTTTTTGCTGCCGTTCGGCTTCGGCTTCACTGAGGTGGCGTTTACCGCTGACATCAAACCAGGCGAGCTGCTCCTGGGGTATGTTGCCAAACAGGCTTTGCTCACGACCAATCCCTAATCCAACTTCTGGCATCCAGTAGGGTTCGCCATTCTGCAACTGATAGGCTCCCTCAACCCGTTTGTAAACTTCAAACGGCTGATGTCTATCTCGCTGCCAAAATTCTGGATTGTAAATGACATAGTACAGCACGCCTAACTTGGCATAGATATCCATCTTGTCGTCATACTCCCCTCCTGGTTTGTGGGAAACCATCTCCAGGGTCAGAATGGGGACAATCCCCTCCTCTTCCCACACCGCATAGCTGCGTCGAGACTTGCCCCCCTTTTTGCGCTCCACCCCTAAACTCAAAAACCCATCAGGTACCACAGGCACGCGCGGGTTCTCGCCTGTGGTGTGATACACCGCCATGTCTACTCCAAAATACCAATTCGTTCGCTCGGCCCAAAGGGTGGTGAGTAAGAATAACAACACATTGGGTAACAGATTTTGATCCTCGTTATCCACAGGGGTATCATCCGAGCAGGGCAGTTCTTCGGTGGAGGGTAGGTGGTTCAGGTCGATCTGAAGCATGGGTTCACCTCAAGTGTCCTGGATAGGCTCTATTGTAGGCGATCGCGCAGTGTGGGTCAGGCACGATCGCTTGGCTTCAGGTGGCATCTCAACGAGTAGGCTAGTTAATAGAAATTTTCCTATTTAGTCCCCTAAGATGCTAAAGACTGGTTGTGTCATTTGGCGGCTTCAGTGCTTAGCGGTTGAGGAGGATCGACCATGAATGCTAGAACGGTTCGCATTACTGCTTTTCATGTGCATCGCTGGCTGGGTTTAATTGGCGGCATTTTGCTGTGCATTGCTGGCTTAACAGGGGCGGTGCTGGTGTTTTGGCATGAACTTGATCACTGGGTGCTGACCCAACGGTTGGGGCAGATCGTTCCCACTAGGGAACCGATCGCGATCGCCGCGATTGCTGACACCGTCAAAGCGATCTACGCTCCTAAAGGATTAACTCTCAGCAGCATTAGCCCACCCGACGCTGCCAACTATCCTTAGGATGTGTGGCTTCATGCCCCTGGAGATCGCCATTGGCAAGCATTGGTCAACCCCTATACCGGAGCGGTGATGGGCGATCGCGAATGGGAAAGCAGTTGGGTAGGCATTATCTATGACTTGCACTATAAACTCTTAGCTGGTGATACAGGCACTCTGATCATGGGCATTGTGGCGCTGTTGACGCTCTTGCTCAGTATCACCGGGATTGTGCTCTGGCCCGGTTGGCGCAAGCTGATGGCTGGCTTCAAAATCAAGTGGAACTGGGGCATTCCATCGCAGATTTTATATGTGTTTGTGGGCATCGCTCCCACGCTTCTGATGGTGACGGGGGTGGTGGTATCGCCGTCGAGTCAAAAAGGGCAGGCTAGACCCGGAAAAAGTAGTGGCTGGGGTCAAGCGGTAGACATGACGATTACTCTGACCGCGCAGGAAGATGCAGAACTGTGGGATGAAGCTGCTCAGCAAATGTCACAGATTGACCCAGAGGTTGGCAGTGAACTCAATCCCATGCCTCAACTGTTGGGCAATGGTTATGACTTCGATCTAAGTACAGGACAAAAAGCTAAGAGCCTTGGAGAAGGCATCAGCATTGAGTTTGAGGTCAAAGAAGGTATTGCGAAGGAAGTCTAGACCAAATCGAAAAATACTTTTAGCCATCCGACCATGTTTT
>JAHHGS010000127.1 GCA_019359715.1 Aphanocapsa sp. GSE-SYN-MK-11-07L
TTAGTTCATCCGAGAGCGCCTGGATTTAACCCCCCATTTCCTGTCGATTTTCTCCCCTGCCAGGGGTTGCTTTTAAGAGGGTGCCGAAGTTCTGACTCAAGGTGCCGAAGTTCTGTCTTTCAGCAAGATAGGTAAGGTAGGGCAAAATCGACAAGCTGGAACCTCCTGCACCAGCAATTTTTTGTTTTGTAAGATTTCACTCAGAGCTTTAAAACATGACTGCTGTAACTTCTCTCGCCACCACTGCTGCTGATATCGCCGCTAAACTCGGCATCCAAAAGTTCGATATTTACGGTTCGACGGTGGATGAAACCAGCGTCCAAGTTGATCAGGGTGCGCCCAAACAGGTGAAAGCGGCCAATCGCTCTAGCGTGACGGTGCGGGCTTGGAACTCCGACGGCAGCATGGGCATTACCAGTACCACCGATGTTGATCCAACTGGACTGGAGCTAGCGCTAAAAACGGCCCACGAAGCCAGCTTTTTTGGCGTTAAAGAGCATGTCCCCGACTTTAGCCCGGCTGCCACCGCCCCGATCGCAGACCGCTCTGCTCCGATCGTGCCGCAAGCGCCTGCCGCTGAGCTGTTGACAAAATTGATTGCGGCTGAACAGGAATTGTTGAGCGCTCATTCGGCGATCGCGGGTGTGCCCTACAATGGCTTATCGCAGCGAGATGTGGCTCGTTTTTATCTGAACAGCGCCGGAGCCGCCCGCAATGAAGCAGGCAGTTACACCACGATGTATCTCTACAGCAAAACAGAAGAGGCAGGCAAAAAGCCCCGCAGTGCCGGCGCTTACCGAATCAGCCGCGGTTTAGAGCAGCTCGATATTGCTGGCTGTCTGAAAGAAGCGGCGGATAAAACAATTAGCCACCTCAACTACCAAAAAATTGCTTCAGGCAAGTACACGGTTGTTTTTTCGCCGGAAGCATTTTTAAGCTTGATCGGGGCATTCTCTAACCTATTTAACGCTCAGAGTATTCTCGACAAGCAGAGCCTGTCTACGCCTGAATCACTGGGCACAGCGATCGCCTCCCCCCTGCTCTCGGTTTACGATGATGCGCTGCACCCAGACAACATTACGGCCACCCTATTTGATGGCGAAGGCACTCCCACCCGCCGAGTTGCTTTGATTGATCAAGGCGTGTTGAGTGGCTTCATGCACAGCGCTGGCACCGCTAAGCGGATGCAGGCAGAACCAACGGGTCACGCCAACATTGGCGCTAAAGTCACCGTTGGCTCCCACTTTTACCATGTCTTGCCTGGGACAAACGCAGACACATCCTATAGCTTAGACAAAGCTGAAAATGTAATCTTAATTGATGACCTGCAAGCACTCCATGCCGGCGTAAGAGCGCTGCAAGGGTCTTTCTCTTTGCCCTTTGACGGCTGGTTGATCAATCAAGGTGAGCGCACCAGCATCGAATCGGCGACGGTAGCCGGAGATTTTCTGACCCTGCTGAAGTCAATTTTGTTTGTCGAACCAGAAGCTCACCTTACTCCTGGCGGAATTTGTCCCCAAATATGGGTCGAGGGGCTATCGATCACGGGTGAATGAGATTGCTTTAAGTTGAGCATCAGCTTGACCGTCTCGGATTTGTGATCAAGTATTGAGCCGCGTCAGCTTTGCCTGCGCGGCTCAAACTTTTGGTCTTGCCGCGCTACTTCGTTTTGCGTGTCGTCTTTAAGGCGGCATAGGTCAGGCTGAGTATCCATTTCAGCTCATTGGTTGCTTTTTTATAACAATTTTGTTACATTTATTTACACAAAGTTACAAAAGCAATATTAGAGGCAATTATGTACACAACCGACGACCAAGGCATCCTCAATAACTATGCGATTGAGCCCACGGTTTACGTGGCAGCCTATCCTTCCTTTGAACAGCAAAAACGCTACGCTTTCCAAGCAGCGATCGCCACAGTCTTTCTGAGCGCACTTGTTCTGACTGCTTTCTGGGTCAGCTAGAGCTTCCGAACGCAGATTTCTGGAATGCAGTTGAGAGTTGTGGAGTAACGCTAATGGAGGCCCGTCAGCTTTTAGAGCGGTATGCAGCAGGCGAAAGAAATTTCCTTGGGTCAAACCTGCAAACCGCTAATTTGAGTCAGATCGACATCAGTGGAGCCATTCTGGCCGGAGCGAATCTGATGGGGGCAAATTTAAGTTTGTCCATCCTCCAAAACGTTGACTTGAGTCAGGTCAGCTTGCTTGGTGCAACGCTTTGGCGCACTGACTTAGCCAATTCCAACCTGGTAGAAAGCAACCTCAGTCAGTCCTTTTTGATTCGGGCCTGCTTCAGCCACGCAGAAATGAGTCAGGCCAATCTGACGCAAGCTGATTTGAGGCTTGCCGATTTGCGGTCTACCGACTTGCGGGGAGCCAATTTATCAGGAGCCGACCTCAGATATGCCGACTTGCGGGGAGCCAATCTGAAAGCTGCTAATCTGCGTCAAGCCGATTTAACTGGAGCCTGTTTAAGCCATGCTGACCTGAGTGAAGCATCGCTAGATGGGGCAATTCTGGAGCGAGTTGAGCTGAGTCAGGTGATTTTGTCAGATCAAAATTTGCTGGCTCAGTTTGGGGCGATCAAAGTCCAGCGAATGAGTAAAGTTTAGTGGCGGTGCCAACCATTGCCTTAGCTCAACGATTGTAGATCACCCTGCTCAGGAAAAATTGTTTGCTCGGCTCGGTACCAGTGTATTTTTCCGTCGGTACAGGCTGGATCACTCAGCATCAAAGCTAGTCAGAGAAATGACCTAACTATGCTCGATTCACTGCTATGGGAGTTACTGGCAGACCTACCGCATCTGCACGCTCAAACCTACTTCAAATCCTCCTTGACTGCGCTCTCCCACGCCATGGAAGATTTGGTGCTAATGGGAGCAGAGTCGCCACTGGTGATTGCTAATTTTCAACAGGAGCGCTTCTATCGTCAGGAGATCCGTCGCTATCGCCAAATTGCTCAGCGTTCAGACCAGGTTTATGTGCTGGCAGCTCCAGAATCGGAATCTGGGTTTGCGATCGCCTCGGAACCTTATGAAACCATTCCCCTAGATGCGCAGGATGGACTGGCTCAGGAATGGCATCTCGTGATTGTGGGCGCATCTTATACAGCCTGCCTAATCTGTCGAGAGCAGACTAAAGTTCCAGCCTCAATCGATCAGGGGCGAAGATTTGAGGGGATTTGGACGTTTGAGCGTCAGGTCAGCACCCAGGCAGCCCAACGGTTGCTAACCCAAATTGCTGTCCGTCGTCCAGAACTAGCCGCCAAAGTGCAGCAGGCCTTTCAGCAGTACCATCTCAGCCCAGAGGTTGTCGGACAAGATTTAGCTGCTCAGACAGTTGATGCCCAGGTGTTTGGCCAGCGTTTGGTTACTTATCTGCAAGCCAGCCAGTATAGAGTCCTGAAGGCCTACCGAGCGATCGCCGCCCTAGAGCACAAGGAGCGCTTAGTCAATAGCATCACAGCAGCGGTGCGGTGTTCACTAGAGCCAGAGGCGATTTTGGCGATGGCGGTGCAAGAGTTAGGGCGGATCTTTACCGATTGCCGCTGCCTGCTCTACTGCTGTCAAACTGGGGATGAGTGGGTGAAAGTTGAGTACGAAGCGGTTCCGTCAGCGTTGCCCGCTTTACTGGGCGAGAGTTGGCCGCTGGTGGAAAATCCGCTGATTCAAGTTGCGGCGGCTCAGGAGCGGGCGATCGCGATTGTGGATGTAGTAGACTCTCCGCTCCAGAATAATCGAAATCTGCAGGTGATCATCCAGGACTGGCAAATTCGAGCTTGGCTGCTGGTGCCGATTCGCAATCAGGGCAAGCTGCTAGGGATGATCGAACTGCACAGGGGCAAACCAGCCGTTTGGTCAGAAAATGACATTTCCCTGGTGGAAGCGATCGCCAACCAGGTCGGGGTTGGGTTAACTCAAGCCCATGCCTATGCCGATTTAGAGAGACTCAACCGCCAACTGACCACCCTCGAAAGAACTCAGGGCAATTTAATTGCGATCGTTGGTCACGAGCTGCGAACTCCCCTATCGACGATTCAGGTCTTTTTAGAGGGGGTGGCCAGCGAACCAGAGATGCCGCCAGAATTTCGCCAGGAGATGCTGGAAATCGCCCTCTCAGACGCTGAGCGAATGCGAAAGCTGATTCAAGATTTCCTCACCCTGTCTCGGCTGGAAAGTGGACAGGTTTACGGCTGCCCGGAAGCAATTCCCCTCCAAGAAGCGATCGAGATTGCGATCGGTGGTTTCCAAGCCAGAAACGCCACTGCCCCTTTTCCAGCC
Organism: Aphanocapsa sp. GSE-SYN-MK-11-07L; assembly: GCA_019359715.1. Lineage (GTDB taxonomy): Bacteria > Cyanobacteriota > Cyanobacteriia > Thermosynechococcales > Thermosynechococcaceae > JAHHGS01. The sequence goes on from JAHHGS010000127.1 coordinate 4,279, forward strand.
ATTAGAGTCGAGTTACCCTCTGAGTTGCCCCTCGTGCAGGCTGATGCCGAGGGTTTAGGCGAAGCCTTGGGCAAACTGCTAGAGAATGCCTGCAAATTCACAGAGTCTAATGGCGAAATTGTGATTCAAGCCCGGATCTGCGATGCCGGAGCAGAGTTTGATCATTGCTTGCCGGGGCAGAGGGTCGGTTCTGTCTGGAACAGCCGCAAACCTGATCCAATGCTAGAGGTGATCATTGCCGACACCGGCAGAGGCATAGAGTCAGAACAACTAGAAACCATCTTCAACCGTTTTTATCAGGCAGAGGATTCCCTGCGGCGGACAGTCGGTGGGGTGGGTCTGGGTCTAGCCATTTGTCGTCAAATTATTGTTGGCATGGGCGGCAGCATTTGGGCAGAATCGGCTGGCAAAAACCAGGGCAGCCGGTTTCATTTTACGATTCCGATCGAGTCATCCCAACCGATCCAAAGCTGTGTTGCCAGCAGCCGATAGAGATGTAAGCTAGTTCGGTTGGCAATTTTGTCAAAATAATCCCAACGTCACCCCACTGTCACTCAAAAGACACAGCGGTTGATTAGGATAGCTGATGTTAAGGAATCAGCCACCCTCTCTGCAAATTCTCCCTTAGCTCAGCAAGTACCATTCAGGCGCTAAAATAAATTGCTGACTGAACTTGACAGACGACTCATGATTTCTAGCAATGATTTTCGCCCCGGTGTCAGTATTGAGCTAGATGGCTCGATCTGGCGGGTAGTGGAGTTTCTCCACGTCAAGCCTGGCAAAGGAGCTGCCTTTGTGCGCACCAAGCTCAAAAATGTCCAAACTGGCGGCGTGGTCGAGCGCACCTTTCGGGCTGGGGAAACGGTTCCGCAGGCTAACCTGGAAAAAAGCGTCATGCAGCACACCTATAAAGAGGCTGAGCAGTTTGTCTTCATGGATATGGAAACCTACGAAGAAGCTCGCCTGGATGCGAAGCAAATTGGCGATCGCGTCAAGTACCTCAAGGAAGGCATGGAAGCCAACGTTGTTCGCTGGGGAGACCAAGTGCTAGAAGTTGAGCTACCCAACTCGGTTGTGCTAGAAATTATTCAAACTGACCCCGGCGTGAAGGGAGATACCGCCACGGGTGGCACTAAGCCAGCGATTGTGGAAACGGGCGCTCAGGTGATGGTGCCACTGTTCATCACCATAGGAGAGCGGATTAAAATTGACACCCGCACCGACTCCTACCTCGGCCGAGAATAGGAGTAACACCTGTGGAAGTTAATTTAAGTCAAGTCGGAGAACTGCTCGGACTGTTCAACCAGACCCAAATCACTGAGTTAAACCTGAAGAGTGGCGACTTTGAGCTAACCTTACGCAAGGGCGATCGGGCTGTAATTGTGACTGCTCCTGCGGTTGCAGACGCCCCTTTAACTCAGGAACTGCCGCTGGTAGTGCCCTCTACTCCGCCTGAAACGCCGACGCCGCCGCCGGGCAGCAAAAAGCTGGTCGATGTTCTTTCCCCAATGGTTGGCACGTTTTACCGGGCACCTGCCCCCGACGAAGATCCCTTTGTTGAAGTTGGGGAAACTATTCGGCACGGTCAAACCGTCTGTATTATTGAAGCGATGAAGCTGATGAACGAGATTGAGGCGGAAGTAAATGGACAGGTTGTCGAAATTTTGGTTCAGAATGGGGAGCCAGTTGAGTATGGGCAAGCCCTGCTCAGAGTTAACCCCAGCTAATTGTCTATGATGGAGTTAGCCTGCAACTCAATGGTTTTATTGGCATAGGCGTTTTGAGTGGTAGTATTCTTAAAATCCTAAAATCCGATTAAAAACTATTTGCGACGAACCACAACCTCCTCACTAACTCTCCATGAAACTAGCCAAGCCGGTTCCCCAAGAGGTTACTCATCAACTTGCTCAGTACTTCAGCGTGCTGGGCGAACCGATGCGTCTACGTATCCTCAACTTATTGCGTGATGGTGAAAAATGTGTGCAAGATCTGGTAGAGGCCAGTGAAACCAGCCAAGCCAATGTATCTAAGCATTTAAAGGTGATGATGCAAGCTGGCATTTTGCGCCGACGAACGGTGGGCACATCCGCTTACTACAGCATTGAAGATGACCTCATTTTTGAGCTGTGTAATTTGGTCTGCGATCGCCTAGCGGGGCGAATTGAGCAGCAAGCCCGCTACTTCCGCAATTTCACCTTTGCAGGCAAGAAATAGCTCCCAACATCACTGCTGCGATCGGCATCCGTTCAGGCTAACCGGACTAAAATCTACAGCGCTGCTGAAACGATCAGTTCTGCCGGTGCTTACAGTCTCTTGGGCTAAAATGAAAGCGGTCTTCTTGAAGAGTGCTGCAATGGTTCATCTGGATGCCAACCCGCCTCAATCTGCCAGTAAGGAGGCCATTGATGACATTCAGTGGCTTCCCACCAATTTATATAGTGATGAGCCACCTTTGGAAACCGACTTTCATCGTGACCAGATTGACCTGCTGATTCGCTTACTCAAATACTGGTGGCAAGACCGCCCAGACTTTTATATTTCTGGCAACCTGACGGTGTACTACAACGAACAGCAGCTCAAAAAGCGCGACTTCCGAGGGCCAGATATTTTTGTGGTGCTAGGTGTGGAAAAAAAAGACCGCCGCAGTTGGGCGATCTGGGAAGAAGGGGGAAAGTATCCGAATCTGGTAATTGAGTTGCTCTCAAGTTCAACCGCAACAGTAGACAAAGGTAAGAAGAAAGACCTCTATCAAGATGTGTGGCGGGTACCAGAGTATTACTGGTTTCATCCAGAGACAATGGAGTTTGCGGGTTTCCATCTCGTTAATGCTCAGTATGAGGCAATTGCTCCAACAGAAATCGGCTGGCTCTGGAGTCAGCAATTAGGTTTATATCTGGGCATTCATGAGCGACAGTTAAGGTGGTTTAGCGCCGAAGGTCAACTTGTCCCATTACCAGAGGTGGCAGAACGACAGCGGGCAGAACGGGAGCGACAGCGGGCGGAGCAGGAGCGGCAGGCAAAAGAGAAGTTAGAAACCTTTTTGCGATCGCAGGGCATTGACCCTGATCAACTTCCTGAATCCTAAGGGCAATCATGAGGCTGAATCAGGGTTGTGAACCTTGTAAGCCTGCGATCGCCGCCAAGGTGGCTTTGGGGGTTAGTCGCAGACAGGCAGCCGATTCTTCTAGAGGAATCAGTTCTGGCCCGTTTTCATTTCAGGTCGCCAAGGGCTGGTGTATCGGGAAAAGCATTTGAGCAAGAGATAAAGTAATGGCGCAATCAACTCCGTTTTTTCAATTTGAAGCTGATTTTGTAGAAAGCTTGCGCTGCATTCCAATGCAGGTGAGGCTGAAGCTGGATACCTGCGGGATTAAACTCAAACTCCCTCAATGGCATTGTTTGAGTCCCCAAGAGCGACAAATGCTGGTGGAATCACCCTGCCAGACGGAGTCCGAAATTCAGGATTACCGACGTACTTTGCAGCAACTTGTCTGCGATCGCACAGGAGAAACTGCCACAGAACTTGCGATCGATCTAAACCCAGCGTGGAAAAATCCAACTGCAATTGCGGCCAGCGTGTTGACCAAAGCCCAGGCAGTTGGAGTCGAGTTGGATCTGCATCAGTGGAAAAATTTGACCCAGGCGCAGCGATTTGCCCTAATCAAGCTCAGTCGCTCCAATCATGAAAATCATAATTTCCTACCCGCCTTAAAGGAATTTCAGGTGATTTAGCCCGTCATGATCGACTTTGCCATTCCCATTAATCAAAATGCTGCATCGCCCATGTATCGCCAGATCTATGATGGGCTGCGGCGCAAGATTTTGGCTGGCACATTTTGAGAGCATTTGCGTGAAGGCATTTTCTGAAGAGGGATTAGAGATTTTCGGCAGTCTTGATGCTGTTGATATCAACGTCTAGGGTTGATCACCCTTTTAGGAGCGCTATCGTTCGCTTAGCGGGAAGGCTTTTTGTCAAGCTCAGATTTCATCCGCTCCAGAGTCATATTCATCTGTTCAAACATTTGTTGGGGGGTGATGCCAAACTGATTTAGCTGGGTTTGCAACTGCTGCACAGTCATCTGAGCCATAAAGTCGTCAGATAATTCAAATCGCTTCATGAAGATCCGATAGCGATCCATCATCTCTTCCATTTTTTCAATGAAGATTTTTTTGCCTTCAAGGTCAAATTTGCCATAGTCATTACCCAAGCTAACCAAAGATTGATAGTCTTCAAACAGTTGCTTGGCTTCCTGCTGGACAATTTCAGAATCAAAAAATCCCATAGCTATATCCTGTCTCTACGGCATTGACCAATTTAAGCTCACCTTGTACTTCTAGATTCTCCTACAATCTGAAGGCTGACCAGATGGGGAAAACCGTAATTCATTGAAAGAAACCTATGCGAACGATCGCCGAGATTAATCAAAAAATTCACAGCGGCCAGGTGGTGGTCTGGACGGTTGAAGAACTAAAGGCGCGGGTGGCAGAGGTAGGGGTGACGCAAACCGCTCAAGAAGTGGATGTGATTACAACCGGCACCTTTGAGCCAATGGAGTCTTCCGGGGCGATTCTCAATTTGGGACATACTGACCCACCGATTAAAATTCGCCAGTGCTGGCTGGATGGCGTTTACGCCTATTCTGGTTTTGGGGCGGTTGACCTCTACTTGGGGGCGGCTCAGACGGCCGATAGCTTGGGGGAAGGTTCTGAGGCAGAGGACACCAAAGAGCGCGGGGGCGGACATGTAATTGAAGATTTGATTGCCGGTAAGCCGATTCAACTGCGGGCAATCGGGCAGGTGACAGATTGCTACCCCCGCGCTTCTTTTGAAACCACGATCACCAAGGATACAATCAATCAGTTTTATCTGTTTAATCCCCGCAATCTCTACCAAAATTTTATTGTCGGTGTGAATGGCGGCGATCGCCTGCTGCACACCTACCTCGGCCCGCTGCAACCCCAGTTGGGCAACGCGGTTTACTCAAACCCCGGCGCGATCGCTCCCCTGTTAAATGACCCCAACCTGCGCTTAATTGGGGTCGGTAGCCGGATCTTTCTGGGCGGCGGGATTGGCTACGTGACCTGGGAGGGCACACAGCACTTTCCGCTCCAAAAGCGGTTGGCGAACGAGACGCCAATTGGACCAGCGGCTACGCTGGCCCTGCTAGGTGATGCCAAACAAATGCAGTCGCGCTGGGTGCGGGGCTGCTACTTCAAGCACTACGGGCCCTCGCTGATGTTGGGGGTGGGCGTGCCGTTGCCCGTCTTAGACGAACAGGTGGTGGCCCAGTGCGCGATCGCCGACCAAGACTTGGTAGCTCCCGTGGTTGATTTTTCGATTCCGCGCCGGGTGCGCCCCACGTTTGGCTTAGTCACCTACGCTCAACTCAAGTCTGGGCGACTCAAAATTGATGGCAAAGCGGTGCGGGCAGCCCCCCTGGCCAGCATTTATCTGTCTCGGCAAGTGGCGATCGAACTCAAGGAATGGATTCAAACCGGTAAGTTTACCCTGACAGAGCCAGTAGCACCCATTCCAGGCGATCGCACCTTCGTCGCCCAAAACGTTTGGGACTCCCAAATCAGCCTAGAGTGAGGGTTTACTAAGCAGTAAACTGAGCATAGTTGGCTAGATTTAAGGTGATCTAAATTTAGTAAAAAAATCCAAGGAAAGCTTTATTGCCTCATAGAAGCTGATGAAGTCAGAGAATTAAATCGTAAATTTGACATTGTCATGCAATATATTACTGGGCAAGCAGGAACGGGCTAATTTAAGCTGGTAATTCTGCTGATCAAAGTTGCGGGTTAGGTTTCGATAGGTTGTAGCGAGTCCTGGCCAATTATTCGTTATTTTGCCGTTGGGATTTTTGTACCAACTGGAGCAGTCTCCACTCCACACCGTTTGGTGCAAGGACTGTTGCAAGCGGTCGTTGAACCGCTGCTGCACCTCAGATTTGAGGTCTAAAAATGCATCAGGAGACCGCTGGAGGGTGGCGATCGCCCCCATGATGTAGTGAATCTGGCTCTCTAGCATGACAATAATCGAGTTATGCCCCAGGTTGGTGTTGGGGCCATAAAGCATAAAGAAGTTAGGAAAGCTGCTGACACTAATCCCCAGATAAGCAGACGCGCCTTCCCGCCAGACCGCATTCAGTTCCTGACCCTTGAGTCCATAAATCTGCATGGGGGCAATAAAATCCTGGGCGGCAAAACCAGTGCCGAAAATCAGCGCATCTAGCCGGTGCTTAGCACCGTCATCGGTCTGGACATCGTCAGCGCCAACCTGGATGATGCCGGCTGTAACCAGTTGGACATTGGGCTGGCTAACGGCTGGGTAAAACTTGCTGTCCACCAAAAACCGCTTGCAGCCCAAGGGGTAGGTCGGAGTTAGTTTGCGCCGCAGTTCCGGGTCGCGCACCCGCAACCAGAGGTGGGCGAGGCAAATCTCCTTGACGATCGCAGCGAGGGGACGGAATTTGAGGATGGCCAATCCAAATAATTCCAGCGACCCATAAATTCGCCACCGCAGCAAAGAGCGGATGACTGGAAAGGTGTGGTGCAACCAGCGATCGCGGCCTGTAAATGCTCGATCGGACTTGGGCAGGATATAGGGGGGTGTCCGTTGGAACAGCACTACCTGGTCAGCCTGGGCGACTACGGTGGGAATAAACTGAATTGCGCTCGCTCCCGTACCAATAATTCCAACTCGTTTGCCCGTCAGGTCGTAATTGTGGTTCCAGCGGGCAGAATGGAACATCTGCCCCTGAAACGCTTCCAGCCCAGGAATTTTCGGGTAGGCCGGTCGGTTGAGTTGCCCCGTTGCGCTGACCAGTACCCGCGCCCTGATCAAGTCACCCTGAGAGGTTTGAACTGTCCAGAGAGCCGTTGTCTGATCAAAATTGGCTTGCTTCACCTCACAGTTGAGCCGGATCTGTGACTTTAATCGATATTTTTCAACCAAATGCTGCTGATAGCGCAGGATGTCAGCCTGGGCAGAAAACAGCCGCGGCCAGTCAAAGTCCGGCTCGAAGGAAAAGGAATAGAGGGGAGAGGGAATATCACAGCCTGCCCCTGGATAGGTGTTATCGCGCCAAGTGCCACCAACCCCCTCAGCCCGTTCTAAAATCATGAAATCGTTCACCCCTGCCTGGCGCAGCTTGATTGCCATCCCGATCCCAGCGAAGCCTGAACCGACAATCACAACCATCAGGGGGGGCGGAAATTCACTGTTCATGACTTCAATCCTTGCGGTGGCTCAACCACTAGATTCAGCTCTTGAGCTGCGATCGCCAGCCACGGCCGCCCTAAATGTAAACTCGCAAAAGGACTCTCTGGGCGTATCTCCAAGCTGGCACCCAGCAAGTGGAGTTTAAATCGACTCTTAGCATCAAAAATCGAGAAACTTGGATCTAAAGTGCAAAAGCTGGAGACCGACAAGCCTTGGGGCCACAAGGGCAACTGCCAGCTCCACTCAAGCCGACACAAAAGCTGCTGCTGTTGGCGCACCGTCACCTGCTGGCGATCAGGCCGGATTGGAGAATCGCTGGTTTCCCAGTTAAAATCTGCCAGTTCCTTCGGCAAACTCCAGATCGCTCGTCCCCCTGCTACCGAGGCGGGCTGATCAACGTAAATATGGGAGATCCAAGCCCCTGATTGACCAGCGTATCGCACGTAGGCTGCCACTACAATCAGTTCGCTATACTCCAGCGTCGAACCAGCATGATAGCGAGCCAGGTAAATGCCTGCCAGCGTCTTCCCCGGTAGGAAAGGGACAATCTCTAGCTCCGCCGGTATGTGAGAGCGAACTTTGCTAATTTCAGCCCACTGCAAGGTCTGAAAAGCATTTCCCCGCAAGATCCAAGGCGCTAATGGATAGAGCATACAGTTTGTCTCCGATCGCGCTTAAGTTTATGATAGTTATTTTTTGCAACCCCTAGCCCAGCAGCTTACGAAACAGCGAGGATTTTCTGAGCAGCCTTCCGCCCGGTCAAAACTGCCATCTCCATACAGGGCAACCAGTGGTCGCCAATCAGGTGCAAGTTTTCTGACAATTCTTCAGCAGGGTAAATTCTATTCGCAGGCATTTGCGGAATTGCAGACTTCCACAACTGGCGGCTGAGAATATCAAACGATTGAAAAAAGAAATTTAAATCAGGGGACTGCCCGCAGGAATTGACCTTGAACAGGCGATCGCCATAGCGAGTGATGCCATCAATACCATGACCCTGATGCTGCGAAAATAAAGAGTCAATGCTTTTGTAAGCTGACTTTAGCTCACCCTCGACGATTAAAACATGGGTTTGTCCGTAGGCGAGGTCAGGCTTAAACCGACAAAAATCTCGCAAGCTGCCAGTCAAGCTTGAAGTCACCAACACATCGCACTTATAAACCTGATCATTGTTGAGCGTTAATATCCACTGCTGGCCCGATCGAGCAACCTGGGTGACAGGGGTTGCCAATCTTACAAATAATTCTATGGCAGCGTACAAAGCATTTGGCAGGGTGATCAAACCTCCCCGCAGGGTTTTTAAGGGCAGCATTGTTGCGCCAAGCGCACCGATCGCCGTCATTAGACTCAGGTTTTCTGGATCAGAGGCTAGCTGTTTTCTAGTAAAGGGGCGAATCAAGTAGGCTTGAGTGGCAGCATCTAAGCCTCTGTAAAGGTCAGACTCAGTAAATGGAGTAGAAATAGCGTGTCTCCAGTAGGGGTCTTCATCCACCGTATCCATAAAACTCCTGTCGTTTTGCTCATACTTTTGCAGGAGTTGATTCCCTTTTTGGCAGTCGGACAGGATAGCTTGCTGAAGCCGATCGAAAACACTTCTTGCACTGCTATTTTTGGACAGACTAACGGCAGCACCCTCTCGACAAAAAGCGACCCGCTGACTGCCCTGCCGCTGCACGATCTGGGCTGACAGTCCAAGCTGATCGATTAAATTTAACAGCGCATGGTAATGGTTATGAAAATAGCCAGCCCCAAGCTCGGCAGTTTCTCCGCTGGAGTGCTGGTAGGTCATGATCCGCCCACCAACTCGATCGCTGGCTTCAAAGAGTTGAAATTCAATATTGTGTTGAGCAAGGTGATATCCGCAGGTTAAACCTGCTAATCCGGCCCCAATAATCCCAACTTTCAGTGGGGCTGCTCGATTGGGGGTACTGTGATTCCCCTGGTTAGACCTCACCCCTGACGGTGGTTTGCCTCTGTTTTTGAGGGCGTGTCTATTCAGATTGGGAACAGTAGTCGAAGTAAGATGAATCATAGGAATACCGCTAGAAAAATAACATTAAAGCTGCGATTGAACAGGCGTAGACTAAACCGCTATCCGATCCTGATTGCGCAGAGCATACTGAGCATAGTGTTCGATGTAGAACTCCTGCGGCTTGGCGATCGCCCTCACAGATTCCCGGTTTGCCATTGTTTGCCACCATTCCTGGAGGCGATCAAGCCCGGCCGGTAATTGAAAGCCTCGGAAGTGCTCTAACACGCCTATCTGCTCAAACCAAGGATAGTAGGTCAGATCGACCAGGCTAATATCTGCTCCTAACCAGTAGGGGTCAGCATCCGAGATTTTTCGCAGCCCTTCCTGTTCGATAAACTGCAAGTGCTCAGTTAGCTCTTTTAGGATTGCCGTTTGCGGTTGGGAATCTTGGCTGTATAACAACCTGCCTATCGCTGCGAACAGTCGAGTATCGGCAAAATTGATCCAAATTCGTGCTTGGGCTCGCTGGATTGGGTTTTTCGGCAATAGCGGCGGCTCTGGAAACGTTTCTTCCAGATATTCATTCACGATCGCAGATTCCCAAACTCGATGTTCACCATGCTTAAGCACAGGCACTTTGCCGTAGGGAGAGATTTCCTGGAAGTTGGCTGGCTTGTTTTGCAAGTCAATTTCAATCAGCTTAAAGGGAACCTGTTTTTCTAGCAAAGTTAATCGCGATCGATGAGCGAACGGGCAGAGAACGGCGCTATAGATTTCAATTTCAGCCATGATCAAACTCCTTTGATGATAGGGATGAGGATAAATGTTCGTTAAATTTCCGCAGTTTGGAGGGAGTGCACGATTGATTGGGCAACTTGTTGTAGCGAGCGCGGTTCCATAAAGGTCAGATATTGCGTCACAAGCTCCGGCGGCAAAAACTCTAGCAGCATTTGGTTTTCGACCCAGAACTCAATCACATCAAAGTAATCTCCCCGCTGACAATGCGCCATCCGCCAGCCTTCTCGCTCTGCGATCGCCTGGATTTTGGACTGACTGACGGGGACTGAAATCGCCGCATGGATCGCTGTGTGGTTTGATCCAACCGAATTGGGGTGGAGTTGACTTGGCGCATTAACTTCACTGCCTGGAAAGAGGGCAGTACCAAATGGATGAACTTCCACCATTGTTCCCTGTGGATCCAAGGCTAGAGCAACGTAGCTGCCGGGATAACCTGGAAAGGGCACAGATTGGCCTTGTAATATTTCTGCTAGGACTTGGCTCACCCGCAGCGGATGGTGGGCAGCGATCGAAATATGATGAATCATAGTTGGTTACTCTCTATGTTAGGGTTGCAGTCTTGAAGTACCGAACAGGCGATCGCTCAAGCTTGGATCGGCGGTAAAAGAACGCTGTAAAGTCTCAGACATTTGACGGTGGGCTTTCATGGCCAACTAGGCAGGATTGGCGGGATCGGACAGGTATGGACAAGCTGCTCCGTGGCCAGGTATTCCAATTCCTCTGGAGTTGATGTCCGCCCTAAAGCCGCGTTGCGATGGGGATGACGACCGAAGCGGACAATCACATCTCGATGTCTCCGCGCTTGCGATGCTGAATGCTCCAGAATTCGACGCAGTTCCAGCGTTGCTTGCTCGACGAGGTCTTCTGCCAGCTTGATTGCCTGCTCTACGTGCTGCAACTGCTCGGAATGCCCCAAGGGTAAAAAGAAGAAAGTCTTTTCCCAGGGCGTCTCCAGCCCGGCATAGTGACCGATCGCAATTCCTTGCAGCGCCAGAGCGATCGCCTGCTGGTCTTGCTGGTAGGCGCGCCTGGTGCCTGGATAAAGCGATCGCGAGAACTGGTCGAGCACAATAATTAATGCCAACCGCGATCGGGGTTGATCTAACCAGTAATGCAGTTCACCTCGCGTTGCTTGCTCTAACAAGGGCGAAAACCGCTCCGCGATCGCAGCGTTGGCTCCGCCGCGAAACCACCATTCAAATTGGCGCACCATCGTAGCATGGTGATTGCCCAAGTGAGAGGGAAACCAGAATTGGAGTACCTCTTCTGCGGTGACAATTTCTTGAGTCAGCATTGTTAATCCTCCATTTACAGAGAGTATGATCGGGTAAGTAGATCTATCGCAGTTTGCTGAAAAATAAGCTGGGCGATCTAAAATTAGATGGGTGTCAAAACAGGCATCTCTAGCGCTGATCGATAGTATTCAACCGTGGTGCAAATTGCTCTGTAGGGGTCGGCAAACCGATAGTCTGGGAAAATGCGTCGGAACTGGCGATCGTCTAAAATCTTCTGGGGTGCGCCATCTTGATGCTCGGCTCGAAACACAATTTCGCCCTCGAAACCGATCGCTTTGGCAATTAATGCGGCTGATTCCCGAATCGAGTAGCCTTGCTGTTGAGCCAGATTGATCGGATAGAGCAAATCCAGATCCAGCCCCAAAGCTTTGATTAGCAGTGCCACGACATCATCGATATAGATCCATTCTCGGATCGGCGTCCCAGTTCCCCAAACTTCAAACTGTCTCAGCCCTTGACGCTCGGACTCCAGCATCCGAATAATCATCCCGTTCAGGGCATGGACTTTGTTCGGGTCGGTGGCATCTCCAGCCCCAAAGGCATTCGGAACCAGAAAATTATAGGTCTTGATCCCGTACTGCATGGCATAACAGCGGGAGATCGTATAAAGGGTGCGCTTGGCATTGCCGTAGGAGTAAACCGAAGGGTGGACTTCTCCAGCTAGCCACTCTGACTCGCGGTAAAGTTGGCGATCGCCAGGATAAGAGCAGTTAGAAAGCGGATTAATGATTAGAACCGAAGGACAGACACTTTGAGCCGCCCGATACAGATTCAACGACATCAGTAGATTATCGGTCAGAATATCTGCCGGTAACTTGGCAACGTAATGCAAGCCGCCAACATGGGCAGCACAGTTATAAATCACACCCGGCTTGATGGCTTGCAGGTAAGATTGGGTGGAATCATAGTCCGCCAAATCCAAACCTTCTCTCCTAGAGAGTGCAACAATTTTGTGCTCTGTATTTCTGAGGGCATTGACCAGGTTTTTGCCAAAGAACCCCCGGCTGCCCAGGCTTAAAATTTTCATAGCTCATAACAAATATTTTGAATTAGGTTTTCCGGTCGGCCAAACTGTGATTTATGGGGATAGGCGAACCGGCCCAAAGCGATCGATGGAGTCATTAAAGACTTGGATTTGCTCGGTTTGCTGCTGGATCACTTTTGGATCAAGGGCTTCACGGCTGGGGCTTTTGAGTCGCTGTGGAAACTCGTTCTGAAGCTGGACTAACCCTTCTACCGTCTGTCCTTTAACCTCGGATTCCTCCGCTGTGCCCTGCCGATTAATGGGCAGGGCAACAGCGATCGCCAGCAGGCAGCCAGTTCCTAACAGCAACGAAATCAGCTTTTTGTATCTAAATTTCATGGCAAACCCCTTGGTGGTTGTAGGAACTGGCAGTCCTTAACAATCGGCGCGTTTGATCTTAAGGGCAAGTTGACTGCCCTCTAAACATCGGAGCGTTTGATCTTGAGGGCAAGTAGGCTGTCCTCTAAACGGATTTTTTGGATCGGTTTTTGATTCAGCCCAGCGGTGGTCAAGCGGGAAGGGGTAGCATGATTAGCTCGATGACTGTTTCTGTTCAGGTTTGTCTCAGTCGCTTGGACAAGCTGGCTGGTAACAACGCTAGTCAGGCAGAATCCTGCCGCCAGCATGAATCGAGGCAGATTGTTAAACGTAAGTTGATGCAACATAGTCAGGTCTCCAATGTGTAGATTAAGTAGAACTGTGGAAAGAGGGCGATCGCTGTCTAGCAGGGAATCGCTATCTTTGGGAGCGGGCTTCAGGGGTTGATTTTCTGGTTGCTGATTCGACATCGTGTTGATTTAACCTAAAGCGTATGGGGTGGGAATTTAAGAAGCCGACCAGATGCAAACCAACTTGCCGTCTACCAGCCGCCATTGTGCAGATAGATAGGTCTTCCGACTAGGGGTGGTTTGAATGGTTTGATTTGCCTTGACTTCAGGAGTTTGAATTGTTAAGTAAAACATAGGTTTTTCCTCGAATAACTAGAAAGTTGATCAGTGAAATCGTGTGTTCAATTTGCTTTAGAAACGGATTGAATGTGTGCCTACGACAGAGGTGAAATTTCTCTATTGGTGTTTCTACTAATAGTTCGTATACCAGACTAAAACGGCTTTAAATTAAGCGTGCTTAAATTCCTCAAGCTATCCAGACACGGATTAAATCGGTTGACCTAAAATTTGCTCAATTCTGTCTGGTTGCATAGTCTGCAAATATTCAGGCACAAATTCTGGCGGTAACAGCTCAAACAAGATCCGGTTCTCGACCCAAACCTCGATCGCGCTAAAAGGAACAACCTCTCCCTGGTAACGAGTTAAAACCCGCCATCCTTGCTGGTGCCCAATCTGCTCAATCTGCTGCTGGCTGGTAGGAACTGAGATTGCTGCATGAACAGCTACCCAATCAGTAGGGTTGGCCTGAAGGATGCGGGCAGATTCAACATCAGCGCCCGGTGCCCAGACATCACCCCGTTGCAGCACAACAACGTGAGTGCCATAGGCATCGAACGGCATCACAAGATAACTGCTTGAAATCAGAAATTTATACACCTTGCCCTGCCAGAATTCTGCCAAAACGCTCGCAGCGTGCAGTGGATTGTTCGCATCGATCGAAATATGGCGAATCATTAGAGTCACTCCATGCGATTGAAATTATTGCTTTGTGCATAACACCAGACGGTTACAACCTCTGACCACTCTGATGCAGGGTTTCGCCTGCCGTTGGTCGTAATTAAGGAGAGGAAGCGATAGAAACTCCCCACCCGTCTGGTTTATGCGCCATCTGCACTGTCTAGACCTTTGGCATCGCTCTCCTGAGAGATCTAGCAAGGGGACACTGCGGTATAACTCCCCGCCAGCGCATTTCTAAACTGCAACGCTTAAACCACAAAAATGTCAGCGTTGCTAATGGTTGGAGCACCCGTCAGCGTTGCCAAGAGGGTTTGGGCTTTGCTGCCAGTTCCATCGACATCAAAGTACAACTGTCCGTTACCCGTGTTATAGATGAAGCGATCGCTGTTATCGACTGCCGCGCTGCCGAGCCTGAACTGAGCGGCAGTAATCGCGGCCCCTGCCACCAGTCCACCGCCAAAGCCGGCGGCTTTGACTTTAATTTGATCATCGACGACAAAATCAGTGATCACGTCTGCCCCATCCTGTACAGAGTTAAAGCGGAAGCGATCGCGCCCAGCACCACCCGTTAAGGTGTCAGCCCCCAAACCACCAATCAAACCATCGTCACCGTCACCGCCGACCAGCACATCATTGCCAGAGCTACCCGTCAGGACATCATTACCTGCGCCGCCCTCCAGCGTTAGTTGAATCGTCTGACCGAGGTGAGCGGCTGAAATCCGGTCGTTCCCTGTCCCGCCATCTACAACCAGACGATCCAGGCTGGCATCAGCGCGGGCGATCGCCACCTTGGCGGCTAAGCCAGTCACCGTAATGCCCTCAGTTCCACTGGCAACCCGAACGACATCATTGCCGACTGAACCTTTAGTCTTGATGGTGTCAGTTTGGCCGTCGCCACCCGCTGTCCCCGAAACGCCTAAATTCAGGTTAATTTGCTTGACATCGGTGCCCGTCAGGTCATTGATGTTAATCGTATCTGCCCCACCAAAGGCGCGGAACTCTACTTTCTCTAAATCATTGGTGTCCATCACCACGGCGGCAACATCGCGGAAGAAGCGGAATCGATCGCCATTCGGCGACATGTCAATCTGTTCATCATCATTTGCCCCGTTGAACAGCATCGTGTCATAACCATCACCGCCTTCAATGCGATCGTTACCTTCGCCAGGATTCCACAAAAAGGCATCATTTCCCGCGCCCAAGAAGCCCGTATCGTCGCCCCGAAATCCAACCAGGAAATCATCGCCCTCGCCGCCAATCAAGGTATCGTCTTCTGCACCGCCAACTAATAGGTCATCTCCTTTTCCGCCATCTATTTGCAGGTGCATTGAGCCAGCGCTCAAGTTGACAGCATCAACGCTGTCATCCCCGGCTCCAGTATTGATCACCAAGGCATCACTTTCTAAGTCAGCCCCGATGATATCAATATCGGCTCCCAGACCTGACATGGTTACAATCCCTGCTACACCGCTGATGTTGAGATTGTCGGCTTCTTTAGAGCCATTCACGGTCGTCAGGTCGGGTTCACCATCGCCCGTGGTCGAGCCAAAGGCGTTCAGATTGACTTCCACGACCGCTAACCCAGCTCCGGTCAGGTCGTTGATGGTGATTGTATCTGGGGCTGAAAAGGTGTTGATCACCAGCCGATCGCTGTCTTCATCTCCGCCCGTAATCTGGACATTGGCAGCCAGCCCGCTGACTTTGACTTTGCCTGCTGTCCCGCTGACGTTAACGGTATCAGGATTGCCAGAACCATTCAGGATGATCGTGTCAACTGCCCCATCACCAGCCGTGGAGCCAAAGGCAGCCAAACCAATATTGACCTGTTTGACATTGGTATTGGTCAAGTCGTTAATCGTAATCGTGTCTAAGCCGCCAAAGGCATTAAAGTCTACCTGTTCCAAATCGTTAGTGTCCATCACCACGTTAGCGACATCGCGGAAGAAGCGGAGCCGCTGCCCATTGGCAGACATCGTAATTTGCTCATCGACATTTGCACCGTTGAACAGCATTGTGTCGTAGCCAGTCCCACCTTCAATGCGATCGTTGTCTTCGCCAAGGTTCCAACCAAACAGATCATCCCCGGCTCCTAGCAGAGCAACATCATCGCCATCGCCACCAAATACGGAGTCGTTGCCATTTCCGCCCAGCAGAGTATCGTTACCACCTCCACTGGCAATCAAATCATTGCCGTCTAAACCATAGATTGTGTCTACCTGATCGGTGCCCAGCAGATTGCCTAAGCCAGAGGGGCCAAAATCGCTGTCGTTACTCCCGATAACCAATGCCATAACATGCTCCTTATTGTATAAATTTAGATATAGATTTACTCAGAAAATCAAAAAGAAACACACAACTTGCCGTCAACCCGCAACACGGATTCTTGTTTAAATCCAGCTTTGTAAGCTTGCCGAATCTGCTCGATTTTTTGATTGCTGTCAGTCGTCAACGGATAAAACACAATCACCAGCCGCGACGTTTCTTGAATCGTTTTGCCATTCGCACCCTTAAATTCGCCAAACCCATTTAGCAGGGTGAGTCCATCTGGAAATCGAGGGCTTACCTCGCGCTCCAGAAAGTGAGCAAATTCGGCGGCGGTGACTTCAGTGCCAGTGGGTGTTAAGGAGCCAAAATATAGCTCTGTCTTGGCAAATTGCTGCCCCCGCAGGGGGGATGGGCAAAGCGAAGCTTGGGGTTGCGCGATCGCGTCTACAGGTTGCAGTTGGGGTTTAGCAGTTGCCTCAGCATAGAATATTGCCAGACCCGCCCCAGCAATGACACCGATCGCTGTCTGAGCCAATCGACGAAGCATTTTTTTTCTCTCTGTCATGCTGCTCCTGATATTGGAGCGTCGGGACGACGATGCTAGCCGCAACACCAGGCATTGATTAAGCGCTGCTAATTGGAACTGCAACTCAGAACTGGAATAATATCAAGCTGTTGCATCATGCTCAGGTCATCCCGCAGCACCCAATGTTCAATCAGCTTGCCGCCTTGCAAGCGCAAAATATGGATCTGGCGCTGGCATATTGAGGTGTTATCCAGGCGCATTTCTAGGCAACCCGGAAAGTAGCCGCTGGGCCGAGCCGTGAGCGTACATCGCACCACCACTTTGTCACCCTCAGCTACCATATCCTCAATCTGATAATGATGGTTAGGAAATGCTACCGCCATTCTGCGTGCAAACTGCTTTATTGATGCGCGATCGCTAGGAGCCAGCGAGGTCGGGTCATGATTAATATACGCATCGTCAAGCAGTTGATCAATCGCGTCGAAATTGCGCTGATTAAATACTTCATCGTAAAAGCGACGGACGATCGCTTTATTGATCTCAGTCTGATTGCTCTGCTTCATGCTGGGGTACAAATGGAACGAATGAATCGTTGGCTCCGTTGCGAGTGGGTAAGTGGCTGGCTGAGCAAACCCGGTCTGAAGCAGTTGAATCCACGACCAAGCTGTGCCAAATGTCTGGGTAATGTTCATAGTAGTGCTTATAAAAAAGTCGAAATAGCCATCAAACAGGGAATCACCCTTAATTAGTAAGGTAGGGTGCGATCGGGAAGAAGTCGAGAAGAGCGATCGCGAACCTGATTTAAAATCTTGATTGGTTTGGAGTTGTTCTCTCAATCCCATGCATCAACCAGAAAGAGCGAATAGCTGGTTCCAGGGCAACAGCATCAGCGCCTTTGTGGGTAAACCCAGCCTGCACAAGCTGTATCCACGAGACAGCGGCCTCAAATACCTGTGTCATGTTCATAGTAATGTTCCTTAAAATATTTGCTTAATTGCGATCCCCCTAAATCCCCCTTAAAAAGGGGGAATTTGAATTCTGAAGCCCCCTTTTTAAGGGAGTTGGGGGGATCTCTAAGACAGCAACGTAGCTATCGTTCCTCTGGTATCGATCAGGCTTGAATGATGAAATCAGTGGCGACCAATTCAGGCGCTCCAACTAACGTTGCAAACTGTCCTCCGGCACCTAAACCGCTGGCAGTACCGTTCTGGTTGTAGAACAGGTTGCCTGTGCCCTGGCTATAGGCGATTATGGCTTGACTGGTGGCCACTGCTGCATCCGTTGCCACCACAGCAAACTCGCTGGCTACGCTGAAGCCAAACACAGTGAATCCAATTCCACCCTGACTTTTGAGGGCGCTAAAGACGCTTTTGGTGAGGACAAAATGATCAGGCCCATTGCCGAAGTCAACAATCCGATCGACCTCGGAAGTGGCAGTGCTAAAGGCAGTGCTACTTCCCAGACCAAACACATCGTTAGCATCACCACCAATTAAGATATCATTACCTTCCATGCCAGCGATGATGTCGCTACCGCCCTGTCCAGTCAGGTAGTCACTACCTTGCCTGCCCTGCAAGACATCATTGCCCTCACCGCCATTTAGGGTGTCGTCTCCAGACCCACCGTAAAGCTTATCCACTCCACCCGCGCCAAATAACGAAACTGACCCTTTGGTAAAGAAGTAAGCATAGAACCAGTTAGAGCCTTCATCGCCTGTCAATGAAACGGTTTCAACATCGGTCAAGATATCGGTTTCAATCAACTGCTGATTGGAGTCGTAATGCTTCATCCACATGTCTCGTAGGTCAAACCCGCCAGAACTGGCAGAAACTTGCAGCCGATCAGTGCCAGTGCCGCCATTGAGGGTGTCGTTGCCAAGATCACTATAGAAAAAATCATCGCCCTCTCCACCCTTAACAATATCATCGCCACCTCCACCAGAAAGTGAATCATGATCGCTGCCACCATCCAAGGAATCATTGCCGTCCCATCCGTAGAGCGTATCTTTGCCTAACCCGCCACTGAGGGTATCATTACCGCTAATAAAGAGGCGATCGCCGCTCAGGAAGTCGTTGCCTGAGTCACCAAACAGCATA
Organism: Aphanocapsa sp. GSE-SYN-MK-11-07L; assembly: GCA_019359715.1. GTDB lineage: Bacteria > Cyanobacteriota > Cyanobacteriia > Thermosynechococcales > Thermosynechococcaceae > JAHHGS01. The sequence continues at coordinate 23,105 of JAHHGS010000127.1, forward strand.
TCATCACCAATATCGCCATATAGAGTGTCATCGTGCTCACCGCCCACCAGCGTGTCTTTGCCGTCTTCGCCGTAGAGGGTGTCAAAGCCAAAATCGCCAAACTGGAAGTCATTGCCATTCCCCCCATCCATGCGGTCGGAGCCAAAATCGCCGTAGAGATTGTCGTCATTGTCACCACCGTTGAGGGTGTCATTGCCGATGAAGCCTAGCAGGATGTCTTTACCGGCACCGCCAAATAGCCTGTCGCTGCTTTGACCACCATCCAGATAATCATTGTCATCGCCGCCATCTAGCAGTGCAGCGCCAATTCCGGCTTCCAGGGTGTCGTTGCCAATGCCGCCGTAGAGCGTGTCTGATGCACCCCGTCCGCCGACCAAGGAATCATTACCGCCCTCGCCGTACAGCAAGTTGCTGCCGTCTAGATTGGCGTTGACATCTCCACCGATCAGATGGTCGTCATCGTCGCCGCCGTAGAGCGTATCACTGCCGTTGCCTCCATTTAGAGTGTCATTGCCCGCAGCATCAAGGATCAAATCGTCATCATATCCGCCTCTGTTAGAGTCGTCACCGAACCCACCGAAGAGTGTGTCCCTGCCAAAACTGCCCAGTAGCGTATCATTGCCATCTTCTCCGTAGAGCAGCTCATTGCCCGCCTCGCCACTCAGGCTATCGTTGCCAGCACCGCCAGCCAGAAAATCGTCTCCAAAGGCAATCCCGGTAGAGCCATCGCTTCTGCCATTGTCACCGATTAGAGTATCGTTACCTCCTCCTCCGATCAGGCTATCCTTGCCCGCTCCACCAATCATTAGGTCATTGCTAGCATCATCCACAGTAGCAGATTCATAAGCGAGATCAGTCAGATAGTCGTTGCCTGCTTCACCCTCAAGTTGGTCATCGTCAGCCCCGCCGAACAGGCTGTCATCATCGGTGCCGCCCCGCAGCAGATCTATGCCAGCAGCACCGTAGAGCGAATCTTTGCCATCGCTGTAGGTATAGTTAGCAACGCTGCTGGAATAGCCGTCAATGTAATCATCCCCTTCTAAACCATAGAGCTGATTAGAGAGAATATTACCTTCTATGGTGTCACGATTTAGGCTACCGATCGCATTCTCAATCCAGGAGTAAAAATAAAAGTTCTCAACCCAGGAGAAACCAATGCCAAGATTGCCCAATGCCCGATCGGTTGCACCGTTTGACTGTGGGCCAATGGAGCTATAGGAGCCTGGGTTGAGGTTAATTTCAACACTATTCGCCTGGGTACTGGCAGAAATATAATCCGTGCCTCCCATGTCCCAAATCGTGGCAAAGAAAGCATCATTCGTATTCCAGGAGTAAACATTGTCGATCGTATTGTAGTTGGGATTGCGATCGTAGAGATGGGTGATTGCAACCATGTCATACAGCATTGGTGTTTCTGGTGCAACATTGGTGCCGTTGAAATGAGTGCCATTGCCCCCAGTCCCGTTGTAGGACATGACGGTGTTCCTCCAAGTATCTCTGTTTACATCCAGATATGGCGGATCGGCAGTCCCATCGGAGCCATTGTAATTACCTGGGTGCTTCAAGCCCAGAGCGTGCCCAATTTCATGGATCAGAGTATGGAAAGCGTTGGTGCCGCGGCTTGGATTCAAATAGCTGGGGTCGTCATTGGTAACCTTGGAGTTGTTGTTCAACCAAACATCAACTTCCTGTCCCACTGTGCCATCTTGCCGACCAGCCGTATCTTCGCCTAAATCCGTTATTCCAAAGGAAATTTGACCGTTTCCAGTGGAGTCATAGACAAAAACAATATCAGCAACTGCTTCCCATGTTTTGAGAGCTTCGCCTGTCCAGAACACCTGGTCAGCATTCATGGCTTCTGCATTGCCCCTGAAGCTGTAGGTAATTTGGGTCGGGCCTGGATCTGGGCCAAACGGATTGCCCCAGACAGGCGCACCAGAGTCAATTAGCGCGTTCGGCAGGTTAGGGTCAATATTGGCTTCCGGGGCATACATTTCTACTTCTGGTGCTAAGGCGAGAGTCGCCGCTGCTGCTGAAGTTGGATTATTCTGGTTCCTTTCCAGCAGTTTAGAATTTAGCCCGCTGTTGCTAGACCGACTGGACAAAGTTTGGTTGGGACTTCCGCAGGCAAAGCAGCCGCAACTAAGGGGCATATGACTTTGCCGAGGATATTGTTCTGTACTATCTAGCGAATTATTTTCTGTGGCAGAGTTAGAGATAGCTTGCGGGATAACTGAATTGAAATTGATCAGGCTATTGGCAAACACCCTCTGTTGAATATTCTGACCAGAATCCAGGATTGAGTTGAGGCTAATATTTGCTTTTAGATCAAGATTAGAGGTGGAACTAACTACAGGATTTGCTCTCAAAGCTTTAAAGACTTTATCTGACCTGAAAATTTGATTTGAGTCGAACCCAGCCCAGTCATCCTTCAGCTCGTAATTTTTGATAGCTTGAGAGCTAGACAAAATATTTTCTGCCTTGGAATCTAAGGCTGTATTGCTCTCTGGTTCAAGATTGAGCGGTTCAGCAGGCAAGTCAAAGTTAAGTTGAGCTGCGATCGCGTCAGTCCCAAGCTTAGGCACTAAGGCATCAAAGAAGTTAGCCTCTGACTCAACGGATTGCTCTAAGTCAGTTTCCCAGATATCAAAGGAATTGGGGTTGGTTTTAATTTCGGAAGTAGATGACATACTACTAATCTCCATATAGGTATAGATAATGTGCTCAAGCCAAAGCTGAACAAAGCGAAATTTGAGAGGCATTTTGAGCAAGGTTTCTCAACAGGCTGCTTTGGGAAACCTTGCTCACCCTAGGTGGGACTGCCAAAGATAAGAAAAAGCATAATCATCGCGAACGATTACGATTAGTACGGTAGCCAAGGTCGATCGGATTTAAGCTATTGGAGAAAGGTCAAATCAGTTCTGTTTTTTTGTTGATCCACGTACCTGGCATCAATGCATAATCAGCGATCGCCAACCATCAAGCTAAGCTGCGATCGAGAAGAAGTCGAGAAGATGATTCCCAAAATAATCCTGATCCAAGGGGCAGGGGCTATATTAATCGGACAAGAAGGGAATGTTTCAACTTTGAAACTAAACTGCTGGTGAAAGATGGAATTTAAGATGCAATCGTCAGTGCTGAGCCTGCTGCTAGCTTTGAGCGGTGGGTGGGGACTGTGGGATTCGCCAGCGATCGCTCAAACAAGTCCAACTCCCAGCCAGTCCGCAGCGATCAACGCCAAGGCAGAGCTTTTAGAAAAACAAGGTGACTATGAGGGGGCGATCGCCCATTGGCAAAGCTGGATTAATCAACTCAAACAGTCAGCCAATCCCAATCTGGAACAGTTAGCCTTAGCCTGGAATCGATTAGGGCAGTCCTACCGCGCCAAGCAGGACTTTCCGGCTGCGACGGAACCTCTGACGCAAGCCGTTGCGACTGCCCAAGCAGCCGGTAAAACCCAGCTTCAAACCATTAGCTTGTTGCTGTTGGGTAGGAATTATGCCGACTTAGCCCAGTACGATCAGGCGATCGCCCACTATAAAGCCGCTGAAGCGCTAGCCCAATCTGCCCAATATCCGGTTGAGTTAATCACGGTTCAGAACAACATCGCCAGCGTGTTGGTCGAGCGAGGTGAATTTGCTACCGCCTTGGCGCTGCTGGAAACCAGCCAAGCCGCCGCCCACACGCTTCAACAACCCTACGCCCAAGACTTGGCGATCGCTGAATTGCCGCAGCGGTGTGCCGCAGCAGAAACGATGCCAAGGAAGTTGCTAGAAGCACTATTACAAAAGGGCTGCGAATACATTAATCGGCCAGAGATCAAAGCGAAGCCAGCAGATCTGCAAGCTGTCCAGCAGATTGTAGTGAAAGCCTACAATCAAAATCGGCCGATTTTTTACTCAACTCTCCGCACCTTAGAAGCGACCACTTTAGAGAACATTGGGGTCGTCAAATCAAGCCTTGGCGATCCCGAGGCTGCCCTAGTTCGCTATCAAGATGCTTTGCAGATTCGTCTGGAGTTGGAGGTGCCAACCGGACTAGCCAACGCTGCCAATAACATTGCCAACTCAGTGGCGGCGATCGGAAACGATAGCTTGGCGCTGGAATGGTATCAGCGCAGCCTAGCAGCGAATCAAGCTGATCCACAGCCCGATAGCACTGCCCTCACCTTGAGCAATATGTCTCAAATCTATGAGCGGCGAGGAGAATACCCAAAAGCGCTAGAGCTGCTGCAACAGGCATTAAAGCTAGCCCGTCAGCAGTTCGATCGCTCAACGGAAGCCACGATCATCAATAACATCGGAGGAATTCAGCTTGCCCTCAGTCAATATCCTGACGCAATGGTTAACTATCAGCAGGCCCTCGCTCTGAACCGAGCGATCGGCAAACGCAGATCAGAAGGCACTTCCTATAACAATATCGCCACGTTGTACAGCATTTGGGGCAAACCAGACGAGGCCAGCGCTTACTATCAAAAGTCCCTAGAGATTGCTCGTCAGATTGGCGTTTGGCCCGATCAAGCCAACCGCCTGACCAATTTGGGGGCAACCTATAGCGATCGGGCCCAGTTTGCCAAAGCCCTAGACTATCTGAATCAAGCTCTGGCGCTGTCTCAAAAAAACGCTGGTCAAGCCAATGCTGATTTAGTTGCTACCTACAGCAATTTGGCGATTATCCAGCGCCACCTCGGTCGGTATCAAGCCGCGATCGCCAGCCTCAAAACCGCCTTAAAAATTGCCCAAGCTCGGCAGCTCAAAAACGAAGAAGCGATTAGCCTGCGCGAATTAGGGGGGGTGTATTTAGAACTCAAAAACTACGATGCAGCCCAAACCGCGCTGACTGCTGCGCTCAAACTGCATCAAACTTTTCCGAATCGGATTGGCGAAATTCGCAGCCTGCGGGATTTAGGTCGGCTAGCGTTGAGTCAACATCAGCCCCAAATAGCCCTCCCGTATTTGCAGCTTGCCGATCGGCACGTGCAGTCAATTGGCGCTGTTAGCCTGATCGGTTTAGTCCAAAGCGAATTGGGGCGCACCTATTTAGCCCTCCAGCAGCCAGAACAGGGGCAACAGGTCTTGCGGCAGGCGATCGCTGCCGCGGCCACCGCCGATGATCAGCCGACCCAAGGCAAAGCCTTAACCGATTTGGGGCAGTCTTTGCTGGATGCAGACCAACCTGACCAAGCGGCTAAATTGCTCTGGCAGGCGATCGAGATTTGGGAATCAGCCAGAGTCGGTCTGAGCGATGCCGACAAGGTTTCCTTATTTGAGACGCAACAGTCAACCTATCAGCTTTTACAGCGAGCTTTAGTCCGGCAAGGCAACACCAATGCTGCCCTGGAAGTGGCTGAACGGGGACGAGCCAGGGCATTTTTAGAGCAGTTAGCGGCCAAAGCCAACTTATCCCCCGCCCAATTGCAGCAGCTCAAAGCCCCTAGCTTAGAGGAAATTCGCCAAATTGCCCGCCGCCAGCAGGCAACCCTGGTGCAGTATTCGCAAGTTTCCAGTCAAGATATTTTAATTTGGGTGATTCAGCCAAATGGTGAGATTCATTTTCAGACTAGTCTGATTCCGCCGCCGCTCAAATCTTTGGAAAGCCTGGTCAGCAACAGTCGATCGCAAATCAACCTGCGCAGTCGAACCAGTTCATCGAATCCTGTCCCAATTTTGCAGCCGGGTGGACTGCCTGCTGTCGGCGCTAATGCTCTCCAACAGCTCTACCAAGTTTTGATTGCTCCGATTCAGGCTAACCTACCCCAAAATCCAGATCAATCGGTGATTTTTATTCCCCAAGGCTCTTTGTTCTTAGTGCCGTTTGCTGCCCTAGAAGATACTGAGGCTAAGCCGCTAATTGAGCGTCACACAATTTCGATTACCCCTGCCCTACAAGCTCTCAATACGAAATCCATACCGCCGCGATCGCCTTCAAAACCAAGTGTTTTGGTGGTTGGCAACCCAACAATGCCAATCATTGAAGGCAATAAACTGCCTCCCTTACCAGCCGCCGAAATTGAAGCCAAGCAAATTGCCCAATTGTTTTCGACCAAGGCGTTAGTTGGCGATCAGCCCACCAAACCGATCGTGATCAAGCAGATGCAGCAATCGAACCTGATTCACCTAGCTACCCACGGACTGATGGAGTCTTTCAATGGCGAAGTGCCGGGGGCGATCGTCCTAGCGGGCAAAACCGAAACCGATGGACTGCTGACCTCCAGCGAAATCCTCGACCTGAAGCTGCAAGCAGATTTAGTTGTCCTGAGCGCCTGTGACACGGGGCGGGGAAAAATTACCGGTGATGGAGTGATTGGACTCTCGCGATCGCTGTTTTTGGCCGGGGTGCCGAGTGTTGTAGTGTCATTATGGTCAGTGAATGACCAATCCACCAGTGTGCTGATGACGGAGTTTTATCGGAATTGGCACGAACGTAACCTGACCAAAGCTCAAGCGCTCCGCCAAGCCATGCTCACTACCAAGCAACGGTTTCCAGATCCAATTGATTGGGCAGCCTTTAATCTAATGGGTCATGCAAATTAAAGCGGTATCGGAATAGACTAACTAGAGAGATTAGGCATGAGCAGTGAGCAAAAAAGATCAGACTTAGCCAATATCTTAGTTTGTGGGCTGGGGAGTTTAGGACAATACTGTGTTTCTGTGCTCAAGGAGTTTGGTGTCACCATTTATGGTATAGAGTTCTTGGATAAGACCGATTGGGAGCTGCCTGAACTCCCTAATTGGCTTGATACCTTGATCATTGGAGATTGTCGCCAATCAAGCATTCTGGAACAGGCATATGTTGGGAAATGTCGAGCCGTGCTATTGGTAACCCAGAATGCGCAAGTCAATATTGCTGCTGCCTTTGCCGCTCGATCGCTGAATCCGCAGATTCGGATCGTCATGCGATCTGCTCAAGAGAACTTGAATCAACTGCTGGCTCAGCATTTGGGCAACTTCGTAGCTTTTGCACCGAGCCAACTTTCAGCAGCAGCCTTCGCCCTAGCTGCTTTAGGAGATGAAACCTTAGGCTTTTTTCACCTTGACAATCAGCTGATGCGAGTGGTTCAATTGACGATTCCTGCCGATCATCGCTGGTGTGATCTGCGCCAACTTCATGAACTCAATACTTCTACCCGCAAGCTCTTAAGCCATTATCGACCGGGAGACACAGTCCTGAATGGTTTTTATCAATGGGAACCGAATACGAAAATTCAGGCAGGGAATGTCCTGATTTGGGTTTCGTTGGGCAACCGACTCGTTGCCTCTGACCCTCTACCCGCAAGTGATCAAAACTGGCTGAATTTCCTCAAATGTCTGGACTGGAAAAACTGGCGATCGCAGCTAAATAATCTTTGGCAACAGAGGCCCCAAACCCAGCGAGTGGCTATTATCTGCGGCGGTCTAGTTGCGTTTTTGTACCTTGCCTGCGTTGGGTTGTTTAAACTGCAATATCCTGAGATTGCGCTCCAAGATGCCTTTAATGTCGCTCTAGTCTTGATTCTGGGGGGCTTCGATAATCTGTTTGGACAACTGAAGCTGCCTTTTCCAATTCCTGAGTGGCTGCATCTGTTTAGTGCTGGTATGACAATTGTCGGCACAATCTTCATCGGTATCTTATATGCCATGCTGACGGAGCGAGTGCTGTCAGCCAAATTTCAATTTCTTCAGCGCCGTCCCCCTCTCCCTCAAGCCAACCATATCGTGCTGATTGGCTTGGGAAAGATAGGCAAGCAAGTCGCAATGCTGCTTCAGAGCATGAAACAACCACTGATCGGCATCAATGAAACAGATCTAGAACCGGGAGTGCTTCCCAAATTACCCGTTGTAATCGGTAATATTCCAGATGCCCTTGCTCGGGCCAATTTGCCTCGTGCAAAAAGCGTGATGGTCTTAACTCCTGACGAAGTCACAAACCTTGAACTAGGCTTGATGGCCAGAAGTATCAATCCATCCAGCCGGCTGGTGATCCGGACAGATGACCCCCAGTTCAGTGAGAATGTGACTCGACTCGTACCCTTTGCCCAAGGGCTAAGTGTTTATGGTTTAGCAGCAGAAGCCTTTGCAGCAGCAGCTTTTGGCGAGAATATCCTGCATCTTTTCCACGTTAACCGTCAAACCATTTTGGTAACTGAATATCAGGTAAATCAGGGTGATTCATTAGATGGTCAACTGCTGGCAGACATAGCCTATGGATATGGGGTAGTCCCCCTGTTGCATCAAAGAGGCTCCAGTTTATCCCCAGAGTTTTTACCACCGGATGATATTCGTTTGCATGCGGGCGATCGGCTAGTTGTGATGGCCAACCTGGAGGGACTGCAAAACGTTGAGCGCGGTATATTAGCCATCCGCCCTTGGTTGGTGCGAATTGAGTCTGCCTTTTCTGAAGCAGCTATTTTTGAAGGTGCTACAATTCTGACGCGCTGTTCAGGCTGCGATATTCCAATGGCTCGCAGCTTAATGAACAACTTGCCAGCCACCTTGCAATTTCCCCTTTATCAACACCAGGCTCAGCGGCTAGTGCGTGAACTGAGTAAGATCAGAGTACAAGTCTATCTTGTGCAAACTCCTGTTTCAGGAACGGTTGATAGCGGTAGTGTTTTTGAGAACTAGATGCAAAAAATACCCTCGAAAGCCCGATCAAAAAAGCTTTCGAGGGTATTTTCCGATCGCGGCTGCTAGAATTGCAACGCTCTAAACTTAAGGAACACAGATTAAATAAGATCCGGCAATCAGGCAAGAGTGATAGGCTGACAGTAACGTGAAATTCTTGCAAAATCGATGCGACCCTATTCCCTAGAAGTTGAACGACAAATGCGGCGATTCTA
>JAHHGS010000128.1 GCA_019359715.1 Aphanocapsa sp. GSE-SYN-MK-11-07L
AAGATTGTTGATAAACAAGCTTCGTGGTGAGTGGTCAGAGAGTGGCAATTCGTCATCGCCTTGGCTTTCATCCCGACGCTCACCTGGGTACAGGTAGAGCGCGGGGCTTCCCGCCGAGTTAGCTAAAAGTTGTAACCATTTTTACCCCTATCACAACCTAAGTTTTAGGTGTTTGCTTTGCCAGGAACGTGGAGCAATTATAGCTTGATGCCTTGATGGGCTGAAGCTACAGATTTAGACTGGAGTTTTAGCGCTGCCCGCACAGTATCAACCAAGGACACTGATGAATATTGCGATCGCCCAACTCTTTGATGGTGCTAACCTGTTTGTTTTGCCTTTTTGGGCCCTGATGATTGTGTTGCCGAATTGGTCAGTCACCCGCCGAGTCATGCAGTCCTTTCTGCCCTTTGTCGTCCTGGCAGGACTCTACATTTACCTGCTTGTGGGTAGCATTACCCCTGAAAGCGCCCAGGCGCTAGCTAACCCAACCTTGGCAGATATTGCCCGCTTTTTTGCAGAGCCGCAGGCAGCCGCCGTGGGCTGGGTGCATTTTTTGGTCATGGACTTGTTTGTCGGGCGTTGGATTTACTGGCAAGGGCAAAATACCGGCGTTTGGACTGTTCACTCGCTAATTTTTTGTCTGTTTGCTGGGCCCGTGGGCTTGCTATCGCACATTGTCACCCAAGCGATTACTGAAAAATTTGCTCCTGCCCCCGTTGCTGAACCAACGGAAACCCCTTCCGGATAAACTATCTAAATCGATCGCTGCCGATCGCTTTCACAACGGCCCAGCCGTTATAGTTACCTGCTGAATTAACTTAGCCACTAAATTAGCCCCTATGCCGCCGATTGAAATTCGACCCGCGACCGCTAAAGATGCTGCAACGCTATTTGCTTTGATTAAAGCCTTGGCTGAGTATGAAAATCTTGAACACACTGTCACTGGCAATGTTGAAGACCTAAGGATGCACCTGTTTGGGGTGGCAGACGAAGATTCCCCGGCAGACTTTCGCCCATTTGCCGAAGCAATTATCGCCAATGTCGAAGGGCATCCGGCTGGGTTTGCGCTGTTTTTTCACACTTACTCCACTTTTTTGACCAAACCAGGGATTTACTTAGAAGATATTTTTGTGTTGCCCGGCTATCGTCGCCTGGGAGTTGCGACAAACCTGCTCAAGCACCTGGCCCAGTTAGCGGTCAAACGCAACTGTGGTCGCTTAGAGTGGGCCGTGCTGGATTGGAATGAGACAGCGATCGCCTTTTATGAAAAAATGGGCGCAACGATTCTCTCGGAGTGGCAAGTTTGCCGCGTCACCGGCAATGCGCTCACCCAACTGGCTGCTTAACTCACTTTGATTTATGGTTGATTCACCTCTTCTCCCCTCAATCAATTCTCAAACCTGGCCGCAACTGCTTCAGCAATTGCTTGACCAGCAATCACTCTCGCAGTCGCAAGCGGCTGCTCTCATGCAAGGCTGGCTAAAGGCTGAGATTCCCGATAGTTTATCAGGAGCAATTCTGGCCGCCCTGCAAGCCAAACAAGTCTCTGCTGCGGAATTGGCCGGAATGGCCAGCGTGCTGCTGGCGCAGTCTGCTGCTGTCTCTGCCCCGACCCTCAGTCCTTTAGTTGACACCTGTGGGACAGGGGGCGATGGCGCTTCTACGTTTAATATTTCAACGGCAGTGGCCTTTGTGGTCGCAGCGGCAGGCGTGAAGGTGGCGAAGCATGGCAATCGCTCAGCCTCTAGCCGGGTTGGTTCAGCAGACGTGCTAGAGCATCTGGGCGTTAATTTGGCTGCTCCAGCCGATCGCACCCAGACAGCGCTGGCCGAGGTCGGGATTACCTTTTTGTTTGCACCGGGCTGGCATCCGGCCATGAAGGCGGTGGTGCCCCTCCGCAAAACCTTACAGGTGCGGACGGTGTTTAACCTGCTGGGGCCGTTGGTGAATCCGCTCCGACCAACTGGACAGGTGATTGGCGTGTTTGATCGCAGTTTGCTAGGGGCGATCGCCGAAGCGCTCCGCTTGCTTGGCACCCGCCGAGCAATTGTCTTGCATGGGCGAGAAAAACTTGATGAAGCTGGTCTGGCAGATCTGACAGATTTAGCGATTTTGGTGAACGAGCAAATCAGTCAAGATATTTTGCAGCCTCAGCAATTCGGGTTAGCCTTCGCAGGCACGGATGCGATCAGAGGGGGAGATGTGGCTGAAAATGCTGCCATTTTACAAGCCGTGCTTCAGGGTAAAGGCACAGCCGCCCAGCAGGATGTGGTCGCCCTCAACGCAGCCTTAGCGCTGCTGGTGGGAGAAGCAGTTACGACCTATGAGCAGGGAGTTCACCTGGCAAAAACAATCTTAGAAAGCGGTGCCGCCTGGGATAAACTGACCCAGTTGATCGAGTTCCTTAACATTTAGTCTTGATCGGGCGAGGACAAATCCCGCTGTTAAACTGACCGTAGGGTGTAGATCGATCATCCTGATTAAATTGCCCTACTGCTTGTCGTCCTTAACTGGACGCTTTGGGACAGGCTGCCATGAGTGCAATTCGGGTCGTCCTAATTGAAGACCATGACTTGATGCGAGCCGGGATGAAATTGTCCTTGCAACAGCAGGGCAATCTTGTCGTGGGAGAAGCGGCAACCGGAATCGAGGGCTTGAACCTGACCGAAAAGTTGCACCCAGACCTGGTGATCGTTGATCTGGGTTTGCCAGATATCGATGGGATTGAAGTGACTCGCCAGATTAAGCACCAAGCAGATAACATCAGCAAAGTTTTAATTTTGACCTTCCGCGATCAGCCCCAAGAAGTTTTAGCCGCTTTTGCTGCCGGAGCTGACTCCTATTGCATGAAGGATGTCTCACCCGATCGATTACTGGAAGCAATTCAAACCACCCATGCAGGACATCATTGGATTGACCCGGCGATCGCTGGCATTGTCTTACAGCAAATTTTTGCGCCAGAATCTTCGTCTGGGCCAGCCATAGAAACAATTAATATTCAAGCTAATGCCCCAGAGCGCGAACAAATTTTAGCTAAGACGCCGCTCAGCGAGCGAGAGTTAGAAGTCTTAGAACTGATTGTTGAAGGTGACAGCAACGCAGTGATTGCCGAAAAGCTATTTATTACGATCGGAACCGTAAAAACCCACGTTCGCAATATCCTCAACAAGCTCTGCGCTGACGATCGCACCCAGGCTGCCGTCAGGGCCCTGCGATCGGGCTTAATTCACTAGCTGCTGCTTATTTTCCAAGATTTATACTGAAGCCACTCACTCTTGTGTTGAAATTCTTAATCCAATATTAACTTTTTCATAACTTTATGAGAGTAAATTCTTAATATTAGTCCTAAATCCCATTAATTATCCTTAACCTTATCTAGCTAATCTTATTGAGGTGTAGGTTTGCCACGAGTTGGTTTTACACCATAAGGATATTTTTTAGCTAGCAATGGATTAAACCAATCAATGAATAACTTCAAGCTCAAGGATTTGACATTAATTAGTGCCTTGGCAGGGATTGTTGCTGTTTCCGGGCTAACCATACAAGAGGCTCATTCTCAAGGCACCTCTACAATAAAAGTAGATGGCTCAAGCACTGTGTTTCCAATTACAGAAGCTGCCGCTGAAGAATTTCAGAAGAGCACTAAGGGTGCTGTCAGAGTCACCGTTGGAGTTTCTGGTACGGGTGGTGGCTTCAAAAAATTCTGTCGAGGTGAGACTGACATTGCTAATGCTTCTCGACCAATTTTGGCTAAGGAGATGGAGGCCTGCAAGGCAGCCGGTATTAGCTACATTGAGTTGCCAGTTGCCTATGATGCACTCACAGTCGTAGTCAACCCCCAAAATTCTTGGGCTAAGAATCTAACTGTGGCTGAACTCAAGAAAATATGGTCGCCAGAAGCTCAAGGCAAAGTTACCAATTGGAATCAGGTACGCACTGGTTTCCCGAATGCTCCTCTAGCTCTGTATGGCCCTGGCGCAAATTCTGGCACCTTTGACTACTTTACAGAAGCAATTAACGGTAAAGCCAAGGCCAGTCGCACTGACTTTAACGCCAGTGAAGACGATAATGTGCTGGTGCAAGGGGTCAGTAAGAATAAAAATGCGCTTGGTTACTTTGGCTATGCCTACTATGAACCCAATAAGACTAGGCTCAGGGCTGTAGCAATTAATGGCCCTAAAGGGGCTGTATTACCGTCGGCAACAGCAGTTATCAACGGCACGTATCAACCCTTATCTCGCCCACTGTTTATCTACGTCAGCGCTAAGGCAGCCAAGCGTCCTGAAGTGAAGAAATTTGTCACGTTTTACCTGACTAATGGCGCTAAATTAGCCTCATCAGTCAAGTATGTTCCTTTACCTGCGGCCGCTTACAAAACGGTGATGGGGCATTTTCAGAAACCTCGACTTGGGACAGTATTTGGTGGACAGGAGGCGGTTGGCTTGACCATCAGTGAGCTTCTGAAGCGTGATGCAAAATAGTAACTAAGATATATCAAAGAGCGATTGGCAACTACTTATAAAAAGAGTAGCCAGTCGCTCTTTAGTGAGTAAAGCTTATGATTGACCAACCCATAAAATCAACTTTAGCGAAAAGTAAGCCCTCGAATTTAGTTCGTAACTTACAGGAAAAATTGATTGAATTTTTATTGTTTTTAGCAGCCTCTTCTTCGGTTGCAATTACAATTGGGATCATCTACATCCTAATCAGTGAATCCGTTTCATTCTTTCAAGAGGTTTCTCTCGTTGAATTCTTGACTGGGACTGAATGGACTCCTCTATTTGCAGATGCTAAATATGGAATCTGGGCACTTTTAGCAGGAACTATTGTCACAACCGCTGTTGCTCTCTTTGTCGCTATTCCAATTGGGACAATATCAGCCGTTTACTTGAGTGAGTTTGCCCCTGAAAAACTACGGGAAATTGTTAAACCTTGCCTAGAAATTCTGGCTGGGATTCCTTCTGTTGTATACGGTTATTTTGCTCTACTATTCGTTACTCCCCTTCTACAGCGCTTCTTGTCAGACTTACCCAGTTTTAATATGCTCAGTCCTGGGTTAGTGACTGGCATTATGATTATCCCCTTTATTAGCTCTATCAGCGAAGATTCAATGCGGGCTGTGCCAGCCAGTTTACGAGAAGGTTCCTATGCGATGGGAGCAACACGACTGCAAACAGCTTGGTCAGTTGTTTTACCCGCATCGCTTTCAGGCATTTCTGCTGCCTACATCTTGGGAATTTCCCGCGCTGTCGGTATTACGATGATTGTGGCGATCGCTGGCGGGCTTCAACCTAATTTTACCTGGAACCCAATGGAGTCAGCAGCAACAATCGCAACCTTTATTGTTTCCGTAAGCTTGGGCGATTTGCCCCACGGCACAATTGAGTATCAATCAATCTTTGCTGCGGGGATTACCTTATTTGTGATTACACTAATTACAAATATTATTGGACATTTCATTAGCAAGCGCTACCGAGAAATATATTAATCATGAAATCTGAGTCTGCTAAAGATGTACATAAATTAATTGCTTGGGCTAAGCTTTGGCAGGCAGGGTTTATTATTTTAGGCGTGCTGTCATTACTCGTTGGAATCGTCACACTAGTAGCTCTCCTGGCTGATATGTTTATCAAGGGAGGCCCACTGATTTCTTGGAGATTTTTTACCTCTTTTCCCAGCCGCAATGCTGAAGAAGCAGGAATTCTCTCAGCTTGGGTTGGTAGTCTTCTGGTCATGTTTGTCACAGCTTTGGCAGCCATCCCCCTCGGCATTGCTTCTGGAATTTACCTAGAGGAATATGCCCGCAAGAACTGGATTGCAGATTTGATTGAAATTAATGTCGCCAATTTGGCAGGTGTGCCTTCAATTATCTATGGGCTTTTGGCTTTGGGCTTGTTTGTCTATGCCTTTCATTTAGGAGATACTGTTCTGACGGCTGGACTAACTCTGGCTATCCTGGTCTTGCCAGTTGTCATTGTCACAACCCGTGAAGCCATTCGCGCAGTTCCTAGTAGTATTCGAGAAGCGTCTTATGCTCTAGGCTCAAGTAAATGGCAGACGATTCGCTCTCATGTTTTACCCTACGGGATGGGTGGAATTTTGACTGGGGTAATTGTGGCTTTGTCGCGAGCGATCGGTGAAACGGCTCCTCTTATTACGATTGGCGCACTTACATTTATTGCTTTTTTACCTGATTCTCCAGTTCAAAGCCAATTTCCCTACATCTCATTTGCCTGGTTGATGTCCCCTTTTACAGTTCTACCGATTCAAATGTTCAACTGGGTATCTCGACCACAACCAGAATTTCAGCTTAATGCCGCCGCCGCAGGAGTAGTCTTAGTCGGGATGACTCTATTGGTAAATGGATTGGCAATCTATCTTCGTTATCAATTCCGCAAAGGTATCAAATGGTAGGTAAGAACCCGGAAAATATTTCTGCTCTACAGACAGATCAAACTAAAGCATTAGTCAGGAATCTTGACTTTTTCTACGGTGACAATCATGCGCTGAAAGATATAAATATGCCTGTTTATGCCAATAAAGTGACTGCACTGATCGGCCCTTCTGGCTGTGGTAAAACAACCTTGCTTCGCTGCTTCAATCGGATGCATGATTTGTACCCTGGCAATCGCTATAAAGGTGAAATTCTTTTAGGAGAAGATCAAAAGCAAAGTAACATTCTCAGCAAGCAGGTTGATCCAATTGAAGTGCGGATGAATATTGGGATGGTATTCCAAAAACCGAATCCGTTTCCTAAATCAATCTATGAAAATATTGCTTATGGGCTAAAAATTCGAGGACACTCCAGAAGTTTTATTGATGATAAAGTTGAGTACTCATTACGTAATGCTGCTCTCTGGGATGAAGTTAAGGATCGGCTGCAAGATCTTGCAGTTAATCTATCTGGGGGGCAACAGCAAAGATTATGTATTGCCCGTGCAATGGCGACTGATCCAGAGATTATTTTATTTGACGAACCAACTTCTGCTCTTGATCCGATCGCTACTCTTAGTATTGAACAATTGATCCTGGAGCTAAAGGATCAGGTGACTGTGCTAATTGTGACCCACAATATGCAGCAAGCTGTCAGAGTGTCAAACTATACTGCCTTCATGTATCTTGGTCGGCTGATAGAATTTGATACGACTGCCAAGATTTTTGCCAAGCCAGCCGTCAAAGAAACAGCAGACTATGTAAGTGGCAAGTTTGGCTAAATAAATTTTCTGTCAAGCTGAGTCGAGGTCTAGAAGTAACGGTTTAATCCAAAAGCTCTCCTGTATCTTGAAGTGCGTGTAGACGATGATAAATTCCGGCTTGGTTAAGTAACTCATTGTGATTGCCCACTTCGACAATTTTGCCTTGATCGAGCACCACAATTAAATCAGCTTCTCTAACGGTGCTGAGGCGGTGAGCAATAATTAGGGTGGTACGGGTGCCCAAAATCGAATGCATGGCCCGCTGAATCGCTCGTTCCGATTCATAGTCTAGGCTAGAGGTGGCTTCGTCAAACACCAGCAGATCTGGATTGACAATTAGGGCGCGGGCAATTCCTACCCGCTGCCGCTGCCCACCCGATAGGCGCATTCCCCGCTCGCCCACGACTGTAAAGTAGCCATGCGGCAGTTGCTCAACGAATTCATCCACCCTGGCGATCGCGCAGGCCGACTCGACTTCTGCAAAACTGGCCTTTGGATTGCCGTAGGTCAGGTTGTCCAACAGAGTGCCGTTGAACACATCCACTTCTTGGTGGACGATCGCCAAGCGGCGGCGGTAGCGGGCAATATCAAGCGTGCGAATGTCTTGTCCATCGATCAGGATCTGCCCACGATTCGGTTCAAAGTAGCGAAACAGCAGCTTGACCAGGGTTGACTTACCAGAACCAGACCGCCCGACCAGCGCCACGGTTTGGCAGGGCTGAATCAGCAGGTTAATATCCTGCAACACTGGGCGATCGCGATCGTAGCCAAACCGAAGATGGCGCAGTTCTAGTTTGCCTGTGAATCGATAGGGATTGGCGGAAACTGGCTCTAGAATCAAGCTAGCCGCATCCGTGCCAGCCGGCTGCTGAAGAAATTCGTGAAATCGCAACATGGAAGCATAGCGCCGGGCAAACACTTCCGCCAGGGTGCTAATCGGGTCTACTTCGGCGTAGCCCATGCTAGCCACGGTCAGGGTGGTAATAAAATGCCCAAGCGAAATATGCCCCTGCACCGTTGCCATGAGCGTAAACACCAGCAGCAGAAACACAGACAGTTGCACCGCCGTGCGCTGCCCCGTGCCCAAGGTGACGTAGCCGCGATGAATCCGATAGTCTACCACCTTAAATTCCCGCTCAAGGCGCTGCCGCTGCCGTTCCAGTTCCTTGGCTTCGGTGGCAAAGGCTTTGACGGTTTTGATGTTGGTGATAATTTCTGAGGTGCGGCTTTCAGTATTTTCCATATAGTGGTCTAGGGCTTCTTCCCGACGGATTAGCCGCTGTAGACTCATGGCGCTATAGGTCAAAATCAGCCCAAACGAGAGCAAAAAGGCGAGAGCAATCCTGGCATCAATCCACCAAATCACAACGAAAATCCCGACCACCCGCATCAGCTTCGGAATCAATTGTCCAGCAATTTCTGGGTAAGACCAGGTGTGGTTGGTTAGTCCTCTGGCAATCCGCCCTGCCACTCGCCCCGGATTATTTTCGTCATAAAACTCTAAGGGCAAAGTCAAAATTTTTGCCATCACCCTGTAGGCGTAGTCGCGGCGACTACGCAGAGCAATATCCCAATGAAACCAAGGGCCAATCCAAGGCTGAATCGGCGCTCTTACCACCGTCACCAAAAAAATAATCCCCAGCAGCACTCCCAGAGTCAAAATTCGGTCAGGGTTGAGCGGAGTCAGGGTGGCAATGGTGGCGACAATTTTCTGAAGCGGCCGATCCACCGGCTGCCCAGACAGGACATTCAAGATTTGCCCGATCGCGTAAGGCACAACCAGGTCAATAATTTCAAACAGGCTAGCCGCCGCAATACTGAAAAAGGCGATCGCCCGATAGCTGCTGTAATAGCGAAGAATATCTCGGAAAGATGCCATAACTGGTTGGGGTAAGAGTTCTCTACGGGCACTCCTCATGAAAAAAGGCAAAGGGCAGAAGGAATCTTGCCTGGTTGAGTGTTAAGTTATGCCTGTATTCCTGAAAAAATCCGAAGCAGCAGAAGCAATCTTTTCTTAACCTTCTGCCCTCGTTCGACTGAGCGCTCACGCCGAAGTCTGCCTTCGCCCTTCTGCCTTTCTTCAGTATCCTTGAGCCACAAAGTCTAATTCAGGGCTAAAAACAACGCGCCCAATTCGGGTGGCAAATTGTCCGTCAGGGTAAAGCGTAAACTGGCGAAAGCCAGGAAAGTTTTGATCTAAGGCAAAGGCGCTGCTCTTTGGTTGAAATTGAAGGCCTGTGGAAGGACAACTCAAATAGGTGACACCCTGACGCTGATAGCTAAATTCTTGGTGAATATGCCCACACACTACTAGCTTGACTTGGGGATGGCGATCCAAAACGGCAAACAACGCCTCAGGATTTCGTAAGCCGCTTTTATCTAACCAGTTCGATTCGATCGCAAACGGGGGATGATGGAGCGCAATCAAGGTTGGACAGTCAGCCGTTTGTAATTCTTGCTCTAACCAATTCAAGGAGTCAGCACTTAATTCTCCATAGACCTTGCCTGCAACTTGAGAATTGAGCAGCAAAAACTGCCACCCTCCAACTGCAAATGACTGTGAGCTAGAGCAGAGGGGCGTGGTCAACATTGCCTGCATGGCAGTGAGGTCATCGTGGTTGCCAGGCAGCCAATGCAACGGCAGTTCCAGGCTCCGCAGCCGCTCTAGTAAGTGCTGATAAGACCCCAGACTGCCGTCCTGAGACAAGTCTCCCGTCAGCAGAGCCAAATCAGGGCGAGGCGACAACTGATTGATTTGCTCAACCACCGCTGTTAAAGAATCAGCCGTGGTCAAGCCCAGCAGCTTTTGATCGGGCTGGGCAAACAGATGCGTATCAGTCACCTGAACAAGGCGCAATGGAGAAGAATCAGGCATGGCGCTCTGGCGAAAACTTAGCGAGAACTTACTTGACGGAGAGCAACTCCACATCAAAGACCAACGTGGAATTGGCGGGAATCACACCGCCCACGGCCCGTGAACCGTAAGCTAGTTCAGGCGGAATCACCAATTCGCGGCGACCCCCTACTTTCATGGTGCCGACCCCTTCGTCCCAGCCCTTAATTACTTGCCCAACCCCAATCCGAAATTCAAACGGCTGCCCGCGATC
The DNA here is from genome assembly GCA_019359715.1 of Aphanocapsa sp. GSE-SYN-MK-11-07L. GTDB lineage: Bacteria > Cyanobacteriota > Cyanobacteriia > Thermosynechococcales > Thermosynechococcaceae > JAHHGS01. The sequence goes on from JAHHGS010000128.1 coordinate 10,304, forward strand.
GCGAGAGCTATCAAACTTTTTGCCATCTGTTAAAGTGCCGGTGTAATCAACCACAACGGTTTGCCCCGACTCAGGCGATTTGCCAGTGCCAGCAACTAAATCTCGGTACTTTAGCCCGGAAGCAGTGGTGTTGAAGTCTGATGCTGCTGATTCTGTTGTCATAGTAGAGGGAGGTTGAGGGGCTGGGGCTGTGGGGGCAACTGTCGTTTGACTTGACTGACTAGCGGGCATCAAGTCTTTGGCAGAAGCAGCGATCGCCGGAGTAGAGTTAGTCAATTGAGCGACTAGCAAGACGAGAGCGCAAACCACCACAACACCGAAACTAATCAGAATACTACGCAAAACAGTTCTCCAAATTTACTTGCCGAGATAATTTTTTAACCTAATCATATTTTAGAACTTAGGCTGGCTTCCTGAAAAGATATTCAACCTCTGTTCAGCCGATAGCTAGCGAATTTATTTTTTGAAAGCCTTGCTGAAAAAGGCTTTCAAAAAATAAATTTACTTGATCTCTGAAGCAGCATGGAGCAGCGACTAGCGCCAAAGCTTGTTTTCTAAATCACGCACTTGCCGCTCTAGCCGATCAATCCGCCCCCGCAGTTCGTCTACCTCGGTTTGTTGGGCAACCCCTAAGTCTTGCAATAATTGCTTCATATAGTGCTGCATTTGCCCGTCTAAGCTTGGCCCATCGGTGCGGAGTTGATGCATCAGTTCATCGACAAAGGCGCGCGCTTGATCAGGGTTTAAGCGCCCTTCTTTGACCCACTGGTCAGTGACTTCTCGCAGTTTTTCCGCTACCAAGGAGGTAGTGCCAACGCCGATCAATAAAAGTTGCTTAAAGATGTTGCCGCTATCCATTCCCGCCTGACAGGTTCAAATCCTGCTGTGTGATCACGATTCCATTCTGCCAAAATTAAGGTGTTTCGGTTTTGATCGCAATGGCAATTGGCTCTGAATCAACTATTTTTTAGACTCAACCATTTTTTAGAACAGTATGACAACCTGCCCTCGCTGTCAGCAAGCTGTGGATGCCCAAGCCATTACCTGTTTGTACTGTGGCTGTGTTTTGAAAGCGCATGGGCATCCGGGCATTCCTTTGCATCGGTCAGACTCAGGTCAGTATCTCTGCTCAACCTGCGTTTATGAGGCAGATGACACCTGCAATTTTCCCCAGCGTCCCTACGCGACAGAGTGCACCCTCTATCGAGATCAAGCCAAACCAGCCCCAACCTTTAACCGCAGGTTGACCCAGCCCAACTGGCAGCGCAGTTGGATTTGGCTAATCCTGGTTGGAATTATTGTGTTGGCGATCGTGCTGGCCCTGCTGCCTAGATAAGCGCGATCGCTGAACGTTAACCCGATCGCGGTAAAATGCCTCTGGATTAATGGAGGTCAAACCCCTGGCTACTCGTGTCATTCTCGTCCGGCATGGTGAAAGCACCTACAACGTTGAACGTCGGTTTCAAGGTCATGGTGATGTCTCAACCCTGACTGCGAAAGGTTTAGCAACTGCTCGCCAAGTCGGTGAAGTCCTCAAAGGAATTCCCTTTGCTGGCATTTATAATAGCCCCCTCCAACGGGCCAGTCAGACCGCCCAAGAAATTTACGCCAGTTTGCAAACCGATGGCGTCAATTTGCCTAGCCCAAAAATCGTCCCAGACCTGATTGAAATTTGCCTGCCCGCCTGGGAAGGAATGCGGTTTGAGGACGTGCGGCAGACTGACCCCGCAGAGTATGCTCACTGGCAAAGCCAGCCCCATTTACTCAAAATGGCAGTGCCTGACAGCTCGGAGCCGTTTTTTCCGGTTCGCACCCTGTATGAGCAGTCCCAGCGCGTCTGGCAGCAGATTTTGCCTCACCACACTGATCAGACCATTTTGCTGATTGCCCACAGCGGAATTAATCGCGCTTTACTCTGTACTGCTCTAGGACTGGGCCCAGAAAGCTACCTGGTGCTGCAACAGGCTAACTGCGGGATTAGCGTGCTTAACTTCCCCCAAGGCTGGGGATTTCCAGCTCAGTTGGAGTCAATGAACTTGACTAGCCATCTCGGTCATCCGTTTCCGCCCCCCCGCAATGGTCAGCAAACCCTGCGGCTGCTCTTAGTCCGCCACGGTGAAACCGACTGGAATCGGCAGGGGCGGTTTCAAGGTCAAATTGATGTGCCGCTGAATCCGACTGGACAACAGCAGGGAGAGCAGGTAGCCGAGTTTTTGCGATCGCTGCCGATCGAATTTGCGATTTCTAGCCCAATGCTGCGTCCGAAAGATACCGCTGAGCGAATCTTGCAGCATCATCCCCAAGTGGAGCTGCAACTGTTGCCCGACCTGCAAGAAATAAGTCACGGCACCTGGGAGGGTAAATTAGAACCTGAAGTTGAGCAGGAGTACCCCGGCGAACTGCAACGCTGGCGCGATACTCCGGCCCAAGTGCAAATGCCAGCCGGCGAAAATTTACAGCAGGTTTGGCAGCGGGCGATCGCTGCCTGGTCTGGCATTGTCGCCACAGCCAAGGCCAACTCGAATCAGCCCAAGCTGGGTTTAGTTGTGGCCCACGATGCGATTAATAAAGTGATTCTCTGCCATGTGACGGGGTTAGAAGCAGAGCAATTTTGGAACTTTAAGCAGGGCAACGGTGCCGTGAGCGTGATTGACTATCCCCTCCAGGGTGGGGCACCTGTGCTTCAGGCGATGAATATCACCACCCATCTGTCGGGCAGCATTTTTGACCGCACAGCGGCCGGGGCGTTGTGAGCCGCTGGGAGGCAGCCTGAGCGATGAGTGAACCATGGCCAAATCAGCTATTGCAGAATGTCCGCATTCTTGACCCGGTTAGCCAAACCGATCGATTCGGCGATGTTTGGCTATCTGAAGGCACAATTCAGGCAGTGGCTGCACAAATTATGGATTGGCCGGAGCAAACCCAAATTCGAGATGGGCAAGGGTTGATCTTGGGGCCGGGCTTAATTGACCTCTACAGCCATTCTGGCCAACCGGGGTACGAATCACGGGAAACCCTGGCCTCTTTGGGGCAAGCCGCGATCGCGGGGGGCTTTACTCGCTTGACGCTGTTGCCAGATACGCTGCCCGTCTTGGATCAGCCTAGCGGGTTGGAATGGCTACAGGCCCACATTGACCCCAACTGGCCGCTGCGCTGGCAGACGTGGGCAGCTTTAACCCAAGGTCTCAAAGGCGAACAGATGACGGAGCTAGCCGAACTAGCCGCCGCCGGAGCGCTGGGGTTTAGCGATGGACAACCCTTGAACAATTTAGCCCTTGTCCGCCGCAGCTTGGAATACTTAAAACCGCTCAACTGCCCAGTTGCCCTTTGGGCCTGCGATCGCACTCTGGCTGGTGAGGGGGTGATGCGGGAGGGCATAGACTCGCTGCGGTTTGGACTACCTGGCACCCCTGCGATCGCTGAAACCTCTGCCCTGGCTGCCTTGTTGGAGCTAATTGCAGTCGTGCAAACGCCTGTTCACTTGATGCGCGTCTCGACGGCCCGCAGCGTTGCCTTGCTGGCAGTGGCCAAAGCTGAGGGTCTGCCGATTACCGCCAGCACCACTTGGATGCATTTGCTGCTGGATACCACCGCGATCGCCAGCTACAATCCCCATTTGCGAGTTGAGCCGCCCTTGGGGCAACCCAGCGATCGCCTAGCCCTAATCGACGGGATCAAATCTGGGGTAATTGACGCGATCGCCATTGATCACACCCCCTATACCTACGAAGAAAAAACCGTCCCCTTTGCCGAAGCCCCACCCGGAGCGATCGGGCTGGAGCTAGCTCTGCCTTTGCTGTGGCAGCATTTGGTCGAAACTCAGGCTCTAACTGGCCTAGAACTTTGGCAAGCCCTCAGCACCCGCCCTAGCCAATGTTTAGGGCAAGCAACCGCCGCGATCGCCGCTGGTCAAGTGGCTGAGCTGACGCTATTTGATCCCCAGCGATCGGGGAGTCCGAGTAAATCTCTGTCCAAAAATACCCCTTGGCAGGGAGACCTCACGGGGCAGGTGGTGCAAACTTGGTGTGGGCGATCAAGCGCGGGCTTTCAGTCCGCATCCAAAGATCCCAAAAGGTAAAGTACAGTCCAAAGTTGTATTTGAACTGAGCATGGTGTAAACCGTGGTGAGTCGCCCCAATCAGCAGCCGCCCCGGCCATTGCTTGATCAGGCGATTGGGGTAAATTTCAACATTCAGGTGATTAACCAAACTAGAGAGGGTAATAATCAGTAAAAACAAAACAATGGCGAAGGGATGCAGTGGCAAAAAAAGAGTAATAATTGGCAAAATTAAGGCCTGCAAACACGCCTCTAAGGGGTGAAAGGAAAACGCCGTCCAAGGAGAAGCGACTAAGCTGTCATGATGAACCTTGTGCAGCCAGGGAAAAACCTTGGGATGGTGCATCCAGCGATGTAACCAGTAGTAGTAGGTTTCGTGAATCAGCATGGCCAGCACAATACTGAAGCCAAAATAACCGAGTTGATTGGCCTTTAGGTCAAGATAAATCGCAGTGTAGCCTTTCTGCCAAAGTACAGCCGCGATCGCCCCCGCCAATGCAAAGATGCCCGAAGTTGTAATTGACCATTTAATTTCTGTTAAAAACTGTCCCTGATAGTAGTTTTTGCGATTAACAATTCGAGATCGCCAATAGGTCGATTTTTTGATTATCTTTAGAAAGATAAAAAATAGACTGGTAATCACAAAGTAGCGAGTAACAACAGCTCCAAATAACCACAGGGTCATCAAAATAAAAACCGAAACATTCGTCAAATCGTAAGGAATCATATAATTTGCGCTACAGCAACCTCACATAGATTTTGAGTGGATGGGCTGACCAGACTTGTGCTCCTGGCCGGGTCAATCCGCGATCGAATAACTCTTCGTGGTGAAATGAAAATAAATTTAAAGTTTGGTTTGCTGAGCAGTGGTTTTAAAAAATCAAACTAATCAGTTTTACCATGTAATTCATGGCTTACCCTGAGTCCAACCTATGCAACTTCCGATCGACATAACTTCATTGCCGGGTGCGCTCCAACGGCGGCGGCAACAGCTAGCAGCGCGGATAGATTTGCCAGTCATTCTCTGGTCAGGCGGCAGCCCGTCTCGAAATTTTCCGGCCAACCGCTTTCCGTTTCGGGCCAGCAGCCATTTTCTTTACTTTGCTGGCTTAGGTTTGGAGAATGCAGCGATTCGGCTTGAAGCTGGTAAGCTGCAACTGTTTATCAATGAACCAAGTCCAGAGGCAGCCCTCTGGCACGGTTCTGCACTTCACCCCAACGACATTGCAGCTTTCATGGGAGCAGATTCTGTTCACCCCTTGAGCGAACTTGCGGGCTACGCTCAGCCAGCCGTCACGATCCCGGTTCAAGATCAAGCCACCTTAGCACTTCAGGTGCAAGTTCTGAAGCGAGACTTACCGCCAGCGCAAGCTTTGTCCGGCGGCGATCACCAATTGGCAGCGGCGATCGTCGATTTGCGCTTGACCCATGATCAGCTTGCCCTGAGCGAACTCCGCCAAGCTGGACAAGTCACGATCGCCGCCCACCTCGCTGGGATGGCGCACACGCCCAGCGCTAAAACTGAGGCAGAAGTCCGGGCGGCAATGGAGAGTGTGCTGACGGCCGCCGATCTGCCAACGGCCTACGCCAGCATTGTGACGGTGCATGGCCAGGTGCTACACAACACCCACTATGGTCATTCTCTGCAAGCCGGAGATTTGCTTTTAGCCGATGTCGGGGGTGAAACCGCCACAGGCTGGGCGGCAGACATCACTCGCACCTGGCCGGTTTCTGGGCAGTTCTCGGCCAGCCAACGGGCAATTTATGAGCTTGTCCTGGCTGCCCACGATGCCTGTATTGCCGCCCTGCGGCCTGGAGTTGAATACCGGCAAATTCACCTATTGGCCGCCCAGACGATCGCGGCAGGCTTAGTCGAATTAGGGATTTTGCGGGGCAATCCCCAGTCCTTAGTCGAGCGAGATGCCCATGCCCTCTTTTTTCCGCACGGGATTGGTCATTTGCTGGGGCTAGATGTCCACGATATGGAAGATTTGGGCGATTTAGCCGGTTACGCCCCCGGCCGTCAGCGCAGCGATCGATTTGGGCTGGGCTTTTTGCGGCTAGACCGACCCTTGCAGGCTGGTATGGTGGTAACGATTGAACCCGGATTTTATCAGGTTCCAGCAATTCTTGAGGATAGCGATCGCCGTTCAGCCTACCAAGATTGCGTCAATTGGCAGCGATTGGCCGACTTTGCCGATGTGCGGGGAATTCGGATTGAAGATGATGTGCTGATTACAGACCAAGGCTGTGAAGTGTTAACGGCTGCGTTGCCAACCGATCTTGAACAAGTTGAAGCCCTCGTCAGCCAGTCACTTTGCAATCCGTTCGCCAGTCCAACCACCACCTTGGACTGAAAGCACCTTTTTTGATCTGGCTCAGAGGATGATTGAAACGATTAAGATGGGGCAAAACTCCGGTAGCGCTATGGATGCTCATATCCTTTTGGTTGAAGATGAAGTCAAACTGGCTCGGTTTATTGAACTTGAACTCAACAGCGAAGGATACCGCGTCAGCGTCGCTAATGATGGCATGGCTGGGCTAACTTTGGCCCGGGAGTCTGCCCCCGACATTGTGATTTTGGACTGGATGCTGCCGGGTCTGTCTGGGTTAGAAGTTTGCCGCCGCCTGCGAGCCACCGGCAACAAAGTGCCTATTATCTTACTCACGGCCAAGGATGAAGTGGGCGATCGGGTGGCTGGCTTAGATGCGGGGGCTGACGATTATGTTGTCAAACCCTTTAGCATTGAGGAACTGCTGGCCAGAATCCGCGCCCATCTGCGGCGCAACCACGAGTCTGATCCAGACCTGTTTCAGTTTGAAGACTTACGCCTGAATCGGCTGACGCGAGAAGTGCATCGGGGCGAAAGAGCGATCGAACTAACCGCCAAAGAGTTTGACCTGCTGGACTATTTAATCAGCCACCCCCGCCAGGTGATTACCCGCGACCAAATTCTAGAAAAGGTTTGGGGCTACGACTTTATGGGCGACTCGAATATTATTGAAGTCTATATTCGCTATCTGCGCCTGAAGCTAGAAGAAAACCAGGAGAAGCGGTTAATTCACACGATTCGGGGCGTCGGCTATGTCTTACGAGAGTGAGGTTTCAACTTACCGCAACGGCAACTGGACGCAGACGGTTGTGCCTGTTTCCGGGCTAGAGGCGATCGCTAATTTTCCACCGTGAGCATCGACAATTCGCTTCACAATCGCCAGCCCTAAGCCCGTCCCCGCCGGTTTGGTGGTATAAAACGGCTTTGTCAGTTTGGGTAGGACATCCGCGGGCACGGGCGCTCCGCCATTTTGGACTCGAATCGACACCTGGCCTGTCAATAAATCTGGCTCCACCTGCCAGTGAATCACTTCTCCTTCCTTAACAGCTTCACAGGCATTATCAATCAGGTTAATAAACACCTGCTTCAGCTTATTTCTGTCGCCGATAATTTGGGTTGGTGACGGGGCGAGCGCGCATTCAATTTGCCGCCGCATCGGCAAAGGCATGGTTCGAATGGTGCCCAGCAGTTCTGCAATAAATTGATTTAGTTCAATTTCCGTCTGTTGGAGGGCTTGGGGCTTGGCATAGAGCAAAATTTCCTGGAGCAGGTTACGAATCCGCTCTGCTTCGTCCAGGGAAAGCATGAGGCGCTCTTGAACTGAGTCTGGTAAATCGATTTGTTTAATTGAGTTCAGCCCCATCAGCACCGTTGTCAGGGGATTGCGTAGCTCGTGCACAATCATGGCAGCTAGCTCTCCAACTTCGGCTAAGGAGGCGATTGCCTTAAACATTTCTTGCTGGGCCTGCTTGCGCTCGGTAATATCTTCGGCAATCCCAGCAATCCGGTAAATTTGTCCGCTTTGATCGGCGATCGGAAAGGCTTGGTCATAGATAATCCGTACCGACCCATCGGGGCGGACAATCCGATACTCAGCTCTAAATTCAACCGACTCCTGAAAGGCGGCCGCAACCCGTGCCTGATCTTCGGGATGAATCGCCTGTCGCCAAATATTGGGATTGGCATACCACTCCTGACAAGAGCGCTGCCAGATTTGCTCAAAGGCAGGACTAATGTAAATTGGTTGCCCGTCCTGAGCATACATCCAGAACACCTGGTGCATGTTCTCGGCTAGTTGGCGCAGTTGCTCTTCACTTTTGCGGAGGCGTTCTTCAGCCTGCTGGCGATCGCTAATTTCGGCTTGCAGTTGATGAGTAAACTGCTGCTGTTGCTGATAAAGCTGATAGTTGTCGATCGCGGTGACAGCCCGTTCCGCCAAAATTTCAGCCAATCGAACGGCTTCCGAACTAAAGTAGCGGGGCTGTTTATGGAAAGAGCAAATGGTGCCGATCACTTCTCCATTCGGCATTTGCAGCGGCACCCCCAGGTAGGAACTGTACCCGTCAGGTGCAGTTCCATACTCTTGGCAAGTTGTGGCATCTTCAACAATCAGCGGGCAACCCGTCGCAACCACTGTCCCAGTGAGTGAACCGTGGAGAGAATAAACTTGATTTGCCTTCTCGCCTAGGTCGATAGAACTGGCTAAGATGCGCTCTGAATCACCTCGACAGAGGGTAACGACAGACCAATCTACGCCAATCAGTTCACCCAGACTGAGAGCAACTTCCTGGAGATAGCTGTTCAGTTCACCTGTGCGGTAACTGAGCGTAGATAGAACCTCTAGAGCACGCTGCTCTGGTCGCGTAGGAATGAGATTCGCCCCCTGTTGATTTGCCAAATGGCAAGATTCTCAAAAACAATCAGAGTCTGTTCGTTAGCCAAATTATATAGCTGCTGATCGCAATGACCGTCAATGCTTCGGCAGAACAGCTAAAATCGGCAGAAAATACAAAAGCCTCGCCCATGTGGGCAAGGCTGCGATCGCGCATGTCTTGGTCGTTACCAACCAAACCAGATCAAGAAGTAAATACAGAGCAATCTAAGCAGCGTCACTCTCGATATGAATAAATAGCAGCCCCATCACGACCACAGGCATTAGCCAGCAGACGATCGGAATCAAAATCCAGGGCAAAAACGAAGCAGCATAAGAACCAGTCATGTTTCAACTCTCCAAACAAAACTCAAAAAATGACAAACCAGATCACTTACATCTCAGCAGTTTTAGCTGGGCTAGTTGAACAGCCCCCTCATAATGCCGTCAACAACTGAAAAGTTTTCCAGCAGGAAGTACGAAACAAAGGCTCCACCCGTTGCTCCCACAAAAAAGCCTGCTGAGAATTGGCTCCAGCCTTCAGAAGTTTGCAGTGAATCGGTAGTAGACCCACCCTTTTGGAAAGAGACAATGCCATAGGCAGACAGGCAGGCTGTTGCCAGCATAATCAGGGCGATCCCAGAAATCAAGGCACCTAAAGCCGCCACATCAGAGTCGCGTAGGGGGCCAAACCTGAACCAGGGATTAGATAAAAAATAACCGTGGGCCATACCAATCTCCAAGCCACGCAGAATGGGAGAAAGCCCCTTGCGATAGGCCGGCAGATTGCCGATAAAAGCTCTGGTAAATGCCGAATCAGAAATTGGAGTTGACAGGTTGCCCACAAAGGGATCGCCGTTGTAGGGCTTAATCAGTTCTTCAGCCATATTGAATTATGTCCTAATCAATGAAGATGGCAGGGTGCAATGCACGTAAATCTAAGACACCATTCTAGGGAAGAGGGGGGGATCTAATCTCAGAATTGCCCTTCACCTTTAGAAAAGTTTATTAAACTGTTGGCGTTGTGTTGCCAGTTGCTGATCAAGCTTTGCCCGAAATGCCGATTAACTATTGATCTGACAAAGCTTTCAGCAATTTAAGATATAGATATTTTTATTAAGAAATATCAAATTAGTCTAGTAACTCCTAAAGATCAACCCCAGATTCTCAATTTTGCGATCGCTGAGCCGAGTCTCTCATCCAGTTGAAGAGCGTCCCCAACTAGCGAAGACTTTGAGATGTGTGGGCTAAGCTGATATGTGAGTTGTTTAATCCACGATCCATTAGTAGGTTGGAACGGTTGGATCAACCTCTAAACTCCAAGCATTGATGCCACCCTTGACGTTGGTGCCCTCAATTCCGGCTGCCTTAAGTAGGCCCAGCGCTTTGGCCGATCGCGCACCCATTTTGCAGTGGGCAATCAGGCGGTGCCCGTTCAGCAAGTCCTTCACTTTGGCCACCCCTGCCCCATTTTCAATTTCTGGCAGCGGAATTAGAACTGAGCCAGGAATGCGGGCAATTTCGTACTCATTTGGATTTCTGACATCCAGCAGCACAAAATCATCCGCCCCGCGATCGAGCAGTTGTTTTAGCTCCTGTACGGTCATTTCTGCCATCTCAGCCATTTGTTTCGCCTCCTCTGCCTTTGCTTGGGTAATGCCACAGAATTGCTCGTAATCGACTAGTTTTTCAATCACAGGTCGAATCGGATTCGGGCGCAGCTTTAATTCTCGGAACTTCATTTCTAGGGCATTGAACAGCAATAGTCGGCCATTCAGGGTAGTGCCTTGACCCAAAATAATTTTGATCGTCTCGGTCGCCTGAATCACGCCGATAATCCCAGGTAGAATTCCTAACACCCCACCCTCTGCACAGGAGGGGACCAACCCTGGCGGGGGTGGTTCCGGGTAAAGGTCGCGGTAGTTAGGCCCTTCCTGGTAGTTGAAGACTGTGGCTTGCCCTTCAAACCGATAAATTGAGCCATAGACGTTGGGCTTGTTGAGCAGCACGCAGGCATCATTGACCAAATAACGGGTCGGGAAGTTGTCTGTACCGTCCACCACGATGTCGTAGTCAGCCATGATTTCCAGGGCATTGTCCGCACTGAGGCGAGTTTCGTAGAGGTCGACCTGACAGTGGGGATTAATTTCTAGAATCCGCTGCTTGGCTGAGTCAATTTTGGGCTTACCGACCCAAGCGGTGCCGTGGATCACCTGTCGTTGCAGGTTAGAGCTATCGACAACATCAAAGTCAACAATCCCCAGGCGGCCGATCCCAGCCGCAGCCAGGTAGAGCAACAGCGGTGAACCCAGCCCGCCCGTGCCAATGCAGAGCACGCTAGCAGCCTTGAGGCGTTTTTGGCCTTCTAGACCCACCTCCGGCAGGATTAGGTGGCGAGAGTAACGTTCGTATTCGTCTTTACTGAGTTGAATTTCTTCTAAATTAGGGTCAAGCATGTCTGAATTTCCTTGCAGCGGGAAGCACTAGACAACACGGCATTCCCTAGCAGCTATTTTAATCGACTTTCTAAAATCAGCTTTTGTAAATTCGCGTTGCATTACAAGAGCGACGCGAATCAGCAACATCTGTTAGTCAACCTGAGTTACTCCCAGATAGAGTTCACCAACTTTTGGATCGTTAAGCAAGTCGGGACCGGGGCCTTCAAACCGATCGCGCCCAGAGTCAAGCACGTAACCGCGATCGGCCATGGCGAGGGCTTTGCGGGCATTCTGCTCAACCAAAACAATCGAAGTCCCCGCCTGATTAATTTCCTTGATTTTGGCAAAAATATCAGTGACGAGGACTGGCGAAAGCGCAGCCGAGGGTTCATCCAAGAGCATTAAACTCGGCTGGAGCATGAGTGCTTTGCCCATGGCCAGCATTTGCCGCTCTCCTCCAGACAGGGTGCCAGCCCGCTGCTTACGCCGCTCCGCCAAGCGAGGGAAAGCGTGAAAAATTTGGTCTTTCAGTCCTTTCAGCGGCAGATTCTGAAGGAAAGCGCCCATCTCCAGGTTTTCTTCTACCGTCAGGGAGCGAAAGACATTGGCGATTTGCGGCACATAGCACATCCCCTTTTGAACAATTTGGTTCGGCTTGAGGCCAGCAATATTCTCACCCCGGAAGAGAATTTTGCCCGTGCGGGGAGTCAACAAGCCGCAGATCGCTTTGGCCAGCGTGGACTTGCCAGCCCCATTTGGGCCAATGATCGCAATCAGTTCTCCCTCGGCCAGCTTGAGATTGACTCCTTGCAAAATGTCTAAGTCTTGCACGTAACCGGCAAAGACAGATTCGACTTCTAGGAGGAGAGAGGAAGAATGAGTTGGCATGAATAAATAGCTGCGATGCCCTCGCCCAGCGTCAGTATTGTCTTATCCTACCTGTGCGATCGCCCTTGACGCACCGCAGACGAGCGAGATTGCAGAAATTTGATCAGTTCAGTCTTCGCCTGCGCTTGGGCCAGGCTGAACGGGGTTTCTGCTTGTTGATGTTGGCGGTTTAGCTTAGCCCCTTCCCCAATCAGCAGCCCAGCTTTCCAAATTGAATACCACCCAAACCTTAAAACTTAATTCATGGCAGACAGCCATGTCTGAACTGTTACCTTAGAGGAGCGATCCGCCAGAGGCAGCCTGTGATCAAACCCGCTTCTAACCAGCCAGAGATTGAATCCTTTACCCGCTTGCAAGTCCTGATTGCAATGGGGCTAACGGCAGTTGTTTGGTTAATCATTGCCAAAATCTGGCTCAAAACCCCCTACTCCGGCGGCTTACTCCCCCTGCACTGGAACCTGCCCCATTTGGGCATTGGCTTGGGCTGTGGGGTCGGAATTATTTTAGCGAGTACCCTGGTTTACCGGATTTGGCCCGCCTATCGCACCTCTGCCAACTTGTACTTGCAGCTTGTGTTGCAGCCCCTATTCTGGGCAGACATTATTTGGTTAGGGTTGCTGCCCGGCATGAGCGAAGAACTGTTATTTCGGGGCGTCATGCTACCGGCGATCGGCCTGGATTGGTATGGGATTATTCTCTCAAGCCTCTGCTTTGGGGTACTCCACATGACAGGCTGGCAGCAGTGGCCCTATATGTTTTGGGCGACGCTTGTCGGAGGAGTGCTAGCTTACACTGCTGTCGCGACAGACAATTTATTAGTGCCGATCGCAGCCCATATCTTAATCAATTTGCTCTCCAGCGGTCTTTGGAAGTTCAGTCACCCTGACCAGCAAACTGCTCGGAAAGTCTAAGGGGCTGAATTTGGACTCCACTCCAGACCTGGCGATTCTAGGTAAATCGCCTGAATGTCATCGGGAATCAGGGTTGATAGCAAGTGATAGCCTTCAGTTAGGCGGGTCTGCACATCAGCCACAGAACAATCTTCTCCCTCGGACTGCAAGTAGGCGGCAATCCGGCTCTCGCTCCAATGAAAGGTGCGGGCCATCAGAATCATTAATCGAGTTGGATCAGGCATTTGGGCCAGGGCAGCTTCCAGGTAGCACCAGAGCGGCGGCGGGGCAGCGCTCAGGGAGTAATGAATGTTGGCGATCGCCGGCACTTCTTGCTGATGAATACAAGCTGCTGTTTGACTAATAATCCAGGACTGGAGGGAAGATGAGGTTGAAATTGCCCAATCCGTGGCAATTTTTTCGGTCACCTTGAGATTCGTCAGACCATTAAATACCAACTGCCAGGTTTTTGCGAACAGATAATCGACCTGGAGGGAGGATTTGGCTTGATGATGCAGCAGCGCGTAGACCAAATGCCCATAGCGACAGAAGAGGGCGATAAAATACTTGCCCTGCTCAGGGGACTGTTGCCACTGTTGCAGCAACGCTTGGTCAGTCTCCTTCAGCAAGGGGGCAATTAACGGATGCTGCCCCTCAGCGATCGCTGGCAATTCAAGCAGTTTGGCGGTTTGGCTCATGGGCTGTATTTACAAGCTCAGAATGGAAATTTACAGTTGGAGAATTAAGAACAATGGTAGAACAGAAGTAGTTTTACACTTTAATGTTTAGTTCTAGACTGCATGGGTTCTCAAGTGTCTATCTGCCCAGTTCCACCTGAACAGCGACCCATTAATGAATATCAGGGCTTAAAGGAGTCCTGCTTTTTCGGCTGGTCGAGCCTAGCGCTCAAACCCTATACCCTCAGAGTGATCGGTATTTGGAGTTGCAGTTGGCTAGTGGTTGGGCCGGTGGCGGCGGCCAGCTTCGATCCCCTGGAATCACCGGGGCAATTTGGTTTGGCCGCCGCCGCCGGGGCGAATCTATTTTTAGCTCTGATTTTGATTCGGTTGTACTTGGGCTGGGCGTATATCTGCGATCGCCTGCTCAGCCAAATTGTCGTCTACGAAGAAACAGGCTGGTACGATTGCCAGTCTTGGCCTAAACCGAACGAAGAACTTGCTAAAGAGCAGCTTGTTGGCATGTATCAAGTCCGACCGACTCTGAAGCGGCTGCAAATTACGCTAGGGCTGTTGGCAGGACTTTCAGCGATTGGAGGTCTGGTGTGGCAGTTGCTCTAGCAATTAAGCATTTATAAAGAGAGTTGCTAGAGAACCCACTTTATAAATGCTGCTGGGTTTCATAAATCACATAGGATTGCTATAGGGGCCAGGAGCGGTCTACCGATCAACTTAAGCATCGATATTCAGTCTGCTCATGGTCTAAGGTTCAGCAGAAAGTAAGAATCTAAAAGCACTTATGGGAAAACGAAATCAGTCCGCAGAGCTAGAGATTCATCTGCTGCGAGAAGGGATTACTGAATCCAGCCATCGGGTTCATGCCGTGGTTTGCGATCAGCGGGGGCGCTTGCTCTCAGTTGCGGGGAATGCAGAAACAGCCGCCTTTGTCCGATCGGCGCTTAAGCCTTTTCAAGCCCTAGCCGTCGCGACGACCGGCACCCTAGAGCGGTTTGACCTCAGCGATCGCGACTTAGCGATTATCTGTAGCTCTCACCAAGGCAAAGTCGAGCAAGTCCGGCAGGTGTTCAACATTCTCTGGCGCTGCGATTTGGATGCGGCGGTTTTGCAGTGCCCTAAGCCGACTGGTAGCCAAACGCCTTTGCAATACAACTGCTCTGGTAAGCACGCTGGCATGTTGGCGGTTTGTCAGCAGCGCCACTGGCCCGTCCAAACCTATCTTCAGCCCAATCACCCTGTCCAGCAGTTGATTTTGAGCAAGGTGGCAGAATTACTGCAAATGCCAGGAGCAGAATTTATCAATGCTCACGATGACTGTGGTGCTCCTACCTACTTCATGCAGCTAGAGCAAATGGCCACCCTCTATGCTCGGCTAGCTTCTGGCGAGAACCTGGATATGGAGCGCGTCGTCCGGGCCATGACCCATCATCCCAATCTCGTTGCCGGTGAAGGGCAGTTTGACACCGAGCTAATGCGGCTGACAGAAGGCGAAATTGTCAGCAAAACGGGGGCTGAGGGCATTCAGTGCCTCGGCCGAATTGGTGAAGGTATGGGGCTAGCAATCAAAGTGGCGGATGGAGCCAAGCGGGCCAAGTTTGCGGCGGCGATTCATCTGCTGCGGCAACTGGGTTGGATTAGTCCGGCGATCGCCGAAACTCTTGCGGAAACCTTTGTCACCTTGAGTAAATACAAGCGCCTAGAGGTTACCGGCGAACTCTCGCTAGTTTAGAGGCAAGCTATTCTAAAATTTCTGATAGAGAGATAGGCATCGCTAACTTGCCCAGAAAAAATTTTGGGTGTGATTTAACCCATTTCGCTGAGCGGTCAAGCGGGAAGCGCTTTAAATTATCGTCTTTAGAGGTTCAGAGGCACTTAATGTCAGATGTTTTGCCGGGTCAAACCTATCCGCTTGGCGCAACGGTTCAGGGCGATGGGGTTAATTTTTGCCTATTTTCTAAAGGCGCAGCCAAAATTGAGCTGCTGCTGTTTGAGCGCCCGCTTGACCCCCAGCCTAGCCGAGTTATTACCCTCGACGCTCAACGCCATAAAACCTATCACTACTGGCATGCGTTTGTACCCGGCATCGGGGCAGGGCAAGTTTATGCCTACCGCGCCTATGGCTCGTTTGCGCCTGATCAAGGCCTGCGATTCAACAGCAACAAAGTCCTCCTCGACCCCTATGCTCAGGCAGTGGTGGGCTGGGAAAACTACTCGCGCCCAGCAGCGATCGCTCCCTTTGACAATTGCCCCCAAGCCCTCCGCAGCGTTGTTGTTGACACTAGCACCTACGACTGGGAAGGCGACGTGCATCCTAAAATTCCCTACAGTAAGACGATCATTCATGAAATCCATGTCCGCGGGTTTACCTGCGACTCCAATTCGGGTCTAGCGCCGGAAAAGCGGGGCACCTATGCCGGACTGATCGAGAAAATTCCCTACTTACAGTCCTTGGGCATTACGGCCGTAGAGCTGATGCCGATCCACGAGTTTGATGAACAGGATGCCCGCCCTGGGCTGAAAAACTACTGGGGTTACAGCACGATCGCCTTTTTTGCCCCCCACCAGGCCTACAGCTCTCGCCGCGATCCGCTCGGTGCCGTCGATGAATTTCGGGATATGGTGAAAGCCCTGCATCGGGCCGGGATTGAAGTGATTTTAGATGTGGTGTTTAACCACACTGCCGAGGGCAACGATGAGGGGCCAACCTTTTCTTTCAAGGGGCTGAGCAACTCAGACTACTACATGCTGGAAGAGGATTTGATCCACTACCGGAACTACAGTGGCTGTGGTAATACCTTCCAAACCAACGCGATCGCCAGCGCTCTAATTTTAGACTGCCTCCGCTACTGGGCGACCGAAATGCATGTCGATGGGTTTCGGTTTGACCTCGCTTCTGTGCTCTCCCGTGACTCGTCTGGTGTGCCGCTCAAACATCCTCCCCTGCTGTGGGTGATCAACTCTGACCCCAAACTGGCCGGCATCAAGCTGATTGCCGAAGCCTGGGATGCGGCCGGGCTGTATCAAGTCGGGTCATTTGCCGGCGATCGGTTTGCCGAGTGGAATGGCCCGTTTCGGGATGATGTGCGGCGATTTGTCAAAGGCGACCCTGGCATGGTGAAGAGACTGGCGAATCGGATGATTGGTAGCCCCGATATTTATCCGCAGCACGATCGCGAACCCAATCACAGCATCAATTTTGTCACTTGCCATGACGGGTTTACCCTCAACGATTTGGTTTCCTACAATCGAAAACACAATCAGGCCAACGGCGAAAACAGCCGCGACGGCGCTAATGATAACTGGAGTTGGAACTGTGGGGTTGAAGGTTCAACCGATAATCCAGAAATCGAAGCCCTTCGCCTGCGCCAGATCAAGAACTTTCTGACGATTTTGTTCACGGCTCAAGGCACGCCGATGATGCTAATGGGGGACGGAGTGCGGCGATCGCAGCAGGGCAACAACAACGCCTACTGCCAAGACAATGAGCTGAGTTGGTTTGATTGGAGCGCCCTAGACCAACAGACTGATTTACTCCGGTTTACGAAAGAACTGATTGGCTTAAACAACTCCCTGGCTGTTTTCTCCCTAGAGCAAATCTTACCTGTCTCTGACGGTGGACAAACGCCCCATATTGTTTGGCATGGTACTAAATTAGCCAAACCTGACTGGGGAGATGGCTCTCATTGTCTCGCGTTTACTTTACACCATCCCACCAAGGATGAGCATTTACACTTTATTTTCAACGCTTACTGGCAGCCGCTGACATTTGAGTTACCACCGCTGAGCGGTCAACACTGGCATCGGATCATCGATACTGACCGTCCCAGCCCTGAAGATTTCTGTCGCCCAGCTACCGCCCCTTTGATTCAGCCAGGAGCCTATACGGTAGCAGCCCGCTCAACCGTCGTTTTAATGGCGGCCTGATTCCGCGTTTACAATCCAGATCGGCTCCTATGGGCAGGAGCTACTTTGGTCTGCTAGAATGCTACAGCTACACGGGCGGTTAGCTCAGTTGGTAGAGCGTCTCGTTTACACCGAGAATGTCGGGGGTTCGAGTCCCTCACCGCCCATGAGTTTGAGAATCTAGAATGATCAAGGTTCTTGAGAGACGGTAGCAATACCAAGGCAAGTAGACATCCTCTCAAGCAGTTTGAATCTATCCAAGCAGAATCGCTTTATGTTAACTGGATATTGTTTGCCCCATGCTATGGGGTGGGATAAAATTGATTTGTTTGACATATGCGTAGAGACATTGAAACCAAATTTAAGCCTCAGCCAAATAGCTTAGCCCGGCAACCTGTCTCCGTTACTTTGTCAAAAGACACAGATGTCTTAGTGCGATCGCTATCCGCAACGGCTCGACTGAGCTTCGCCGAACGTCTGGTCTGAGCATAACGCCGGATTGAAGCAACGCGGAAGCCTCACTTTTTGGGTCGATGAGGCAGTTTTAGTGAGCTTGAATGTGGGCAGATTCTACTCGCTCAAGAGACAATAGGCTAAGTCGTAAATCTTAAGGACGCGCAGAATTATGAAGCCTGTGCATGTGATTGGCGGGGGGTTGGCTGGCACCGAGGCAGCTTGGCAAATTGCTCAGGCTGGCGTGCCCGTTATTTTGTCTGAAATGCGCCCCCAGCAGCTCAGCCCCGCCCATCATACAGAACATCTGGCAGAACTGGTTTGCAGTAATTCTTTTGGGGCTTTGTCCAGCGATCGCGCTGCCGGCCTTTTACACACTGAACTGCGGCAGTTGAACTCGATTGTGATTCAAAAAGCCGATCAGCACGCCGTCCCAGCCGGGGGAGCCTTAGCCGTCGATCGCGGGGTGTTCAGTCAAGACCTTACCGCCACCCTAGACAGTCATCCTCTGATTGACCTCCGCCGCCAGGAACTGCCGCAAATTCCCGCAGATGGCGTGGCTGTTTTAGCCAGCGGCCCGATGACCAGCCACGATTTAACCGAAGATCTTCAGCGGTTCACTGGACTGGACTACCTGAGTTTCTTTGATGCGGCCAGTCCAATTGTGGTCGGTGAGTCGATCAACCGCGAAATTGCCTTTCTGGCTTCGCGCTACGATCGCGGTGATGCTGCCTACCTGAACTGCCCGATGAACAAGGAGCAGTATCTCCAGTTTTGGCAAGCGCTCTGTGCAGCTGAGCAAGCCGAGCTAAAAGACTTTGACCAAGCCACCGCCAAGTTTTTTGAAGGCTGTTTGCCGATCGAGGAAATGGCCCGCCGAGGGGAAGACACCCTCCGCTACGGCCCGCTTAAGCCCGTCGGCTTATTTGATGCTCGTCACGGCGACTTTCGGGCCCCAGAGAACCAGGCATTACGCCCCTACGCCGTCGTCCAACTGCGCCAAGAAGACAAGGCAGGCAAACTTTGGAACATGGTTGGCTTTCAAACTAATCTGCGCTGGGGCGAACAGAAACGAGTCTTTCAAATGATTCCAGGGCTAGAGCAGGCAGAGTTTGTGCGGATGGGAGTCATGCACCGAAATACGTTCTTGAATGCGCCAGAATTGCTCCAGCCCAGCCTGCAATTTAAGCAGCGATCGACCTTACTAGCGGCCGGTCAGTTGATTGGCACCGAAGGCTACACCGCCGCAGTCGCTGGTGGCTGGCTGGCTGGCACCAATGCCGCCCGAATTGTTTTGGGGTTGCCCCCCTTATCTTTACCAGACACAACAATGATCGGGGCTTTGTTTGAGTTCATTAGTTCTGCCACCCCGAAGCACTTTCAGCCGATGCCGCCCAACTTTGGCATTTTGCCCGACCTGCCCACCCGGATTCGCTCCAAGCAAGAGCGCTACGGAGCTTACCGCGATCGCGCTTTAGCAGACTTGACGGACTGGCAAAAAGTCTTTCAGATTTGAATAATCTATGCAACCCTGTCAACTGCCGCCGCCCCTCAGTCCTGGCGATCGTCTGTGGGTGATCAACCCCAGTGGGGCTATCCGCAATTTCAACTTATTCAACCAGGGCTTAGCTGTTTGGGAACAGCGGGGTTATCGGGTTGAGTTGAGTCCTAGTATTCATCACCAGTGGGGCTATTTGGCAGGTAGCGATCGCGATCGCCGTCAGCAATTGCTGGCTGGACTCAAAGATCAACAGATCAAAGGCATTCTCTGCGGACGAGGGGGTTATGGTGGGGCCAGACTGCTGGAAGATTGGATTTGGCTAGATGGCATCAGCAAATGGCTAATTGGTTTCTCCGACATTACCAGTCTGCTCTGGAGCTATGCTCAGCAGGGGGTAGCTGGTGTGCATGGGCCTGTGCTGACCACGCTGGGCCAAGAACCCGACTGGTCAGTGCAGCGCCTGTTTGATCTGGTGGAGGGGCGATCGCTGCTGCCGCTAACTGGCAAGAGCTGGGTCACCGGTGTAGCTGAAGGTTTACTTTTACCAGCTAATTTGACCGTGGCCACTCACCTATTGGGAACGCTCCAGCAGCCAGATTTAACTGGAGTGATTTTAGCGTTGGAAGACGTTGGAGAGGCTCCCTACCGACTTGATCGAATGCTGACCCAGTGGCGATCGCTGGGCATCTTTCAGCAAATTAAGGGGATTGCTTTGGGTCGATTCAATCAGTGCCAAGTTCCCGCCGACGTGCCCAGCTTTACTGTTGAAGAAGTATTGCGCGATCGCCTCAGCGACTTGGGCATCCCGATCGTGGCTGACTTACCCTTTGGGCACGATGGCGTAAATGCAGCTTTGCCTGTCGGTGTTCCCGCTTGGTTAGATGGCGATCAGGGCCTTCTTTGCTTGAGCCAACAGGAGCAGCGCACTTAAACTAAACATTAGAAGGAGGTAGTCTCCTTGTCCCGAAAATAAGGCTGAGCGCTTGAGTATGATCAGAGAGTTATTCACGATTCAGGACTATGGTAGAGCATTCCTTTGAAGATGAGAGACTGAAACCGACCGATCCAGCTTGTGTTTTAGAAGGAAAGGACATAGAAGACCTCGAAGCTGTAACGCGACTTCTATCGAAACTGACCCACTTACCGTCTGAACAAATTAAACCCCGCCTCCTGACGTGGCTGACAACCCTGCTTGATGTGCAAGTCACTCGCCCAGATACACAACTTACCTCAGAAACCTGGAAACAACGATTTACAGCGTGGGTGGAAGGGCATCGTGGCTTAGGGTTGCCACCATTGTCTGACGACGCGATCAGCCGTGACAGCATCTATGGAGACGATCGCTGAATGCCCGTTCTGGTGGATACGAATCTGCTGTTACGCAGCCTTGATCCGAACCATCTGATGAATGCCTGCGCAGTCCACGCCTTGACTCAGTTGCGCGGACAAGGAGAAACGCTCCACATTGTCCCACAAAATCTGATCGAATTCTGGAATGTTTACACCCGCCCATTAGAGCGAAATGGGCTAGGGCGCATCCCCGAAGAGGCCAGCCTCGAAGTTCAACAACTCAAATCCTTGTCTATACTCATGCCAGACACCGCTGCCATCTACGTGGAATGGGAGCAGTTGGTGAGCCGCTATCAGATTCGAGGGGTCAACGTCCATGATGCCCGATTAGTAGCAGCGATGCAGGTACATGGCTTGACTCACATTTTGACATTTAACGCTCGCGACTTCACACGATATGCAGAAATCACGGTAGTTGAGCCAACATCACTTTGAAACAAGGACGACACCATTAAGCTGAGCTAGAAGCCTAAGGATCGTGGATTAAATAAGATCCGGAATTACATCACTTGTGGCTTGGCAGTGTAATTCCATTGCGGTAGATAATCATCAAATACGATCTCCATCGTTTGCTTAAACTCCTCAGTGACTTTACG
>JAHHGS010000129.1 GCA_019359715.1 Aphanocapsa sp. GSE-SYN-MK-11-07L
TTCATCAAATGTGCAGCCCTCAACCGAATGATCCAAATCGCTAAGCCTGAGAGTTACCCAGTCCCAGCTTAAAGAGTTCTCTATCTCAACCAACCTCTTCCTTCTTTTGAATCATGCAACAAAGCCGGTCTTCGTTAAAACCCTGAGCAAAGCCCAATGTGGTGGTTGTAATCCCTTCCTCTGCCTTTTGGGCCGATGTCGCTGTTAAGAGTTTGGGGTCTTGAATCCCCATGTTGGCATGACCATCGGTGAGCAAAAGTACACGGTTGATTTTTTGCGGGTCAAGCTGAGTCTTGACGTATTCGCAGCCTTTGAGCCAGCCTCCCGACAGATTGGTGATGCCCCCGGCTCGAACTTGACGAATTGCCGTTTTAAGAGCAGCCTGATCCCTCACAGACTGGGGTGGGACTGGGGTATCTACGGCATCGTCATAAACAACGACGGAGAGCGTATCCAAGGGTTCTAGTTGATCAACCACTGACTCAGCCGCTTTGAGCGCATGGTGGAGGGGCGCACCTGCCATGGAGCCTGAGCGATCGATAACGAGCGAAAGGTTCAGGTTGCGTCGAGGAGATTCAGGGATGTCAGCCCGAAAACGCAGCAAGATATTTGTCTTTGCAGGAGCGCCTGTCGGTAGAACAGCCTGATCAAAGTCGTAACTTGTCTTAAGCATCTGATCTCCCTCTCTAACTCGCCAGTTGTCAACTACAACCTTATGATTCCCATTTTCGAGCTGGAGTTTGCACGGCTGAGAGATTGTTGAATAGCCTCACGCCCCAACACTCACTTTCGGCGTGGGCTAATGATCCGTTGGGCAATGTCTTTAAACCGAACCGCAGTTAGGCTTTGCGGATTAGTTTGAGACAATACTTCTTCGTAGCTAGTCACCCCCAGTAACGTGACTAGGTTGTTAAATTCAGCGATCGCAAGGGTTGTAAGTCGCTCCTCTGGTTCTAGCTTGGGCGATCGCCGTTGGGGCATCTGCTGTTCATAGGCATAGGCCATCTCCAACAGGGTTCCTTCGGCAAACTGTCGTGACACCAACTCCATCCCGACGGGCATTCCCCCGGCATCATAACCCGCAGTTATGACTAGAGAGGGTAAACCAGCGTTGGAGGAAATGGGAGACGACCAGGTGTTGATTTTTTCTGGGTCATCCGTAGCGCTGCCGGTCGTGCTAATCGGTAGCAACAGCGCATCTAATTTTTGCTTGTCCATTAGGGTTTCCACGTAGCGCTTATTGGCAGCAAAAATTTGCAGAGCCGCTTGCTCGGCTGCCCCGCCTTGAGGAGGAAGACTGGCCACAAAGCGCAAACAGGCCGATTCGTCTCCATACTGGTGCGTGCGTTTGGACGTACAAATGTCTTGGAAATTGCGGCGAGCGGCCGGAAATGCGCTCAGATAAGCATCAATATCCGCTTTCATACCGGCCATGTTCGACAGGCGATCGCTGTTGAAACCGGGTAGCTTAATGTCAACAAACTCGGCTCCGCCTTTTTGCATTACCTGTTCCGCCTGCCGAAAAATCTTTTGGATGTCTTGAGGCATTCCTTGCCAGGGCTTGCGTTCTGTGATTTGGTTTGCGACATCACCCACTTGGCGCACCACGCCGATCCGCTTTCCCTGCAAGCCCTGCGGCTTCAGATAGCTGCGATAGGAGCCTTGACGGGGAACGGACTGAGTTTTTGGATCATTCGGATCTGGCTGGGCCATGATATCCAAAGCCTGGGCCAGATCCGTCACCGTTCGCGCCATTGGCCCAGCCACCCCATCCAGATTGCCGGCCGGAAAAATTCCCCCTTGGCTGACCAAGCCGGTACTGGGCCGCAACCCGACCAGACCATTAAAGGCGGCTGGCACCCGGATTGAACCGCTATTATCAGTGCCAATCCCAATCACGGCAAAGTTGGCGCTCACGGCCACCGCTGAACCCCCACTGGAACCGCCCGGATTTTTCCACGAATTATAGGCATTGCCAATCCGCCCACTGCGGCTGCTGATGCCAAACAAGCCGGAGGCAAACTCATCCATTCCTGTTTTTGCCAGGATAATGGCTCCGGCTTGGCGCAACTGCTTGACTAGAAAGGCATCGTGGCTGGCTTGCGTTCCCAGTAAGGCAAAAGAACCAGCGCTAGTCGTCATCTCCTCGGTATCAATATTATCTTTGACTACGGTTGGAATGCAGTGTAAAGGCCCAACCCACTGCCCCGTCTGCTCAAAATAACGATCGAGGGCACGGGCTGCGTCTACCGCCGCCGGATTGAGAGCAACGATCGCATTCAGGGGCGGTGCTGTTCTGACGGTCAAGTTATACCGCTTGATCCGCTCTAAGTAGGCTGCGGTCAATTGCTCACAGGTGATTTGTTTGATTTTGAGGGCAGTTTGAAGATCGGCGATCGTCGCTTCCCCCAGGTTGAATCGAGCCGGAGTGACTTGAGACTGTTGCGCGATCGGGCTGGAATTTGCCTCAGCGATGCCGGAGTTTGAAATGGGTTGGAGCAGGCAGATGAGAACACCAATTATTCCAGTTCTGCCGATCGCAATGGGGAAGCTAAATTGGAGCATTGATCATTGACTTACTTAACGAATTTGGGGAAGAGCGTTTCTACAACAGCCGTGACAATCGGAGTAGTTTGGAGTGTGTTATCTCGATCCAGTCGATTGACACTGACTACGACTACGGCGTTTTGTTTGCGCAAATAGTACATTTCGGTACTAAAACCGGGAATGGAACCGCCGTGACCGCAAACGTCCTCAGTCACCAAAACGCCCTCGCCGTAGCTGATTGAGGGATTTTCGGCAAAGGGCATTCCCTGCAATCGCGCTTTTTGAGTTTCGGGTTTCAGTAATCCGCCCACACATAGGGTATGAACATAGGTGGTCAAATCCGGCAGATCGGAAATGATCGCTCCGGCTGGGCCAGCTATGGCTGGGTTAAATTCTGTTTTGTCCTGAAATTGCTTGGTTTGAGGATTCCAGCCGTAGCCGTGCAAGCCGCCAGGCAGGTCAGGCGTGGTTGGATAACTCGTGTTCTTTAAGTTCAGTTTGTTGATCACTTCTTCTGTGATCATGACTCCAATGTCTTTTCCCGTTACCTTTTTGGCAATCTCTCCCAGCAGGATGTAATTGACGTTGGCATAGACGGTTTCCTGGTTCGGGGGCTTAAACTGATTCACCTTGCTGGCAGCTTCCTTGATCCAATCGGCAGCGGTGAAATTGCTGAGGGGGCGGTCATACAATCTGTCCGTCACTTCCGCATCGCTGGGATCAGGGATGCCGCTCCGCATTCGCAGCAGGTCATCCACGGTGATTTTGTCGGCGTTGGGAAAGTCAGGAAACCATTTTGCCAAAGGATCAGATTTGCTCAGTTTGCCCTGATCGACCAGGATCAAAATTGCCGTGGCGGCAAAGGTTTTGGTCAGGCTGGCAATTCGGAAGGGTTGCTCGAACTTGCGAGCGGCTTTGGTTTGCAGGTCTGCCTCTCCTTTCACAAACTGATATCGCCCTTTGCCGGGAATCCAAACCCCCACGGCCGCGCTGGGGAGGTTATTCTGCTGAATAATTTTTGTAATGGCTGTGTCTAGTCGTTGAACTGTTTCCTGGGGCAACGCGCCCTCAGTCGGATTATCTTTGGGTTCTGCGGCGATCGCTTGTCCTCCCAAAAGCGGAATCGTCACGCTTAATCCTCCGCTCAGCAATAAACCCAGCCATCCGATCCTGAAAAATTTAGAAATAGACGGAAATTGCTTCATTGCTTGATCCGATTTAGATTTCAAACACTTTTCACTTTTTCTGAAGTTGCGCCATAATCACTTGGGTCAAGCTGTTTGCGGGTTCGAGTCCCTCTTGCTTTGGATTCCAGGTGTATTGGAGGTTTGTCAGGACGATCACCGTAGCATCTTGCTCAGGAAGATAGCCCATAAAACTTTGGAAACCGCTGATAGCACCGGTGTGACCGATCGCCCCGCCAAAGTTTCCAATCTGGAACCCATACTCAGCTTGCCCCATTTTTATCCAGGTCAGGCGCTCTGCTTGCGTCTTTTTGCTCAAGAATTTGCCCGTTGCTAGAGGCTTAGCATAGCGATGGAGATCATCCAGCGTTGAAATCATGGCTCCCGCCGCCCAACCCCAAGAGGGATTATTGGCAGTGACATTATTCGGTGGGGTTCCCTCTGGCACAACAGGATCGGAAAAGGTGCCATATAAGTACCCCTGAGAATGAGGATTGGGCATCTTTCCGTCCGTGGCAAATGTCGTCTGCCGCATTCCTAACGGTTCTGTAATTCTGGTGTGAATTTCGGCTTGCAAGGGGTTGCCCGTTAGCTTCTCGATGATCAGCCCTAACAGAATTGTGTTCGTATTGGAATAACTTGCTTTCTGGCCAGGTAGAAAGTCGGGCTTATTTCGGAACGAGACCTCCAGCAGTTGTTGAGGTTTCCAGAAGATGTTCGTTTCTACAGACATTCTTTTGGAAAATGCAGTGTCATCTGAGTAGTTAAATAACCCACTGCTCATCGTTCCAATTTGTCGAATTGTAATATTCTTGCCGTTGGGAACGTCAGGTAAGTATTTGGAAACCGGGTCATCAAGACTCACCTTTCCCTCATCGACCAGTTGCAGAAATACAGTTCCTGTAAAGGTTTTGGTGATGCTGCCAATCCGCATCTTGTCGTTCAGTTTGATCGGGGTGCCGCTGGCAAGATTTGAGACACCCAGGGTGGTGATCCACGGCTGATAGCCCTTTGCCCAAACCCCGATGATGGCACCCGGAACGCCTAATTCCTTGAATCGCGTTGTCACGGCTGGAGCCAGACGTGCTTCTAATGTATCTTTAGCTGCGATCGCGTAGTGTCCTTGCAGGGGAATCGCTCCCCCCATGGTTGAAGTTGGCTGAGCATAAACTTTGGATGAGGCAGATACCTGTGGGTAAGGTACCAGCACACCAGTGAATCCGATCGCGATCCTAAGGTTACTGACTGGTGTAGCTGGTTGTGCTACTAGCTCTGAATTAAAGCCCATTGACATGAGGGGCAAGGCTGGAACTAGGCACGTCAGCCAACCCCAACGCCGCCAACTTGTTTTCAAATTAGTCATTATGTAGTTTTTTAAAGTTGTTTTTTGGAAAACAGTCTTAATCTGGGCTAACTTTAAACTTCAACTTTGCCAGTTATCATTAATTTTGATTAACTTAACTCTGTTGTGCTTAGCGGTTGATCCAGCGTTTGATCGATGGGTTTCTTGGCACAGCCAGAAAACCCATCGATTAACCTCTCATAAAGTAGAAGTTAATAGACAATGAGCGATCGCTCGGCAAGCCACCTCTCAATCAGTGATCCAGATCAATGATGCAGTGAGTCTGGGCACACTAAGGCTGAACTATTTCTTCGATATAATCTCAGCATATTTCTGCTAAAAATCCTGTTGAAACCATGAACTCAAAGCTAAATCCCCAGTTAATTGAATTTTTAGAACAAGAGTTGGCAGTGGCGCCAGAAGCGATCGCGCTCGTCCTCCGCCGCCATCAGCCATTGACATCGCAACTGCCAATTATGCTGTGGCAATACGGGTTGATCACCCTCCAGCAGTTGGACAAAATCTTTGACTGGCGAGAGCAAGTGTCTTGAGCAATCCCAGTCACGATAAATCTAAAAACCTTGAGTAAAGTCAGCCTAACCGACCTGACTCAAGATTTTTAATTAAATCCCACGATCCGCTTTGTTTGCTGCTTGAAACGTGACTGGCGAATCAGATAATCGTCTGTAAATGCGATATTTGTGATCAATTTCGCGGTTTGTGAAAAAAAATAGAGACACTGCTTCCCAAAGAAAAACCCATCCACCGATAATGATTGCTTCTGCTAGGAGGTAGGCCAACGCCCGACCCGCAAACTGCTCTGAAAAAAACATTCCCATCCAGAGAAAGATCAACCCAAGGGCAATACAACGTAGGATTTGAGTATTCGTCTTCTTTAGCTCTTTTCTCAGCAGATACATTTTGAAGGCAAAACTGGTTTTGAGTCCGTTTTGCGATTCTTCCTCCATCTTTTTGTCCCGGCTCCCCGCTTGAACCTTGAAATGCAGTTCAACCGGATAGCGAAGCGGAATTTCTTCAGAACTTCCTTCTAGATACAACTCCAAATCAGGATCGATGGATCGGTGCTTGAAAGGCGCCGGATCCCACTCGTCGAAAATATCTGTGTACTGATCCAGCCCGATCTCAATCAGGTAGCAATTCGTAGATGGATTGATCGTATAAATCTGGCTGAACAGGGGGTCTTTCTCCATCGCTTCCTTATAATTGATCAGATTGAATTGTGGTGCTGCCTTTGATCTGGCAGAGGCAGTGATGACAAACCCTCCGATCAGTTTAAAGACCGGAGGGCTGCATTCAAACAATACCAGCGATGGTGCGATCGCCTATTCGTAAATCCAACTGGTCAGGGTTGGTGTCCAACTCATTAGTTCAGGGGGCTGGAACCAGAGGGCTATTTCGCGTTGGGCCGTTTCGACCGCATCAGAACCGTGGATAATGTTCCGCCCAACGTCTACTCCGTAGTCGCCTCGGATCGTGCCAGGTTCCGAGTTGAGCGGGTTGGTGACGCCAATCATCTTGCGGGCAGCCGCGACAACGCCTTTGCCTTCCCAAACCATCGCCACAACCGGCCCAGAGGTGATGAACTCAACTAAACCGGGGAAGAAAGGCTTCTCTTTGTGCTCGCCGTAGTGTTCGGCCGCTAAGTCTTTGCTGACCTGAATCAGCTTTAGCCCGACCAGAGTAAAGCCCTTGGCTTCAAAGCGGCGGATAATGTCGCCGACGAGCTGGCGCTGTACGCCATCGGGTTTGATGGCTAGAAATGTCCGTTCCACAGATTAGTCTCCAAATATTGTGCGCGTTCCAGATTGAAACACAGCCTGTGCGTTTCTCTATACTATGCTCAGGAAAGACTCCCGATTTGTAAAGGGCTAAATTGTAAAGGGCTAATCTGCGGCTTCTCCCCCAACCACCACATTGCGAATCCGCAAACTGGGGCCGCCGCAGCCGACAGGCAGCCCATTTTGCCCCGCTTTGCCGCAGCCGCCCGACTCGTCCCAGGCAAAGTCATCGGCGATCGCTTCAATCTCTTCTAAGGTCTTAAACACGTTGCCGGAGAGGGTGACATCCCGGACGGGTTCGGCGATCGCTCCATCCCGAATCATCCAAGCTTCCCCGGCGCTAAAGGTAAACATTTCGCCATTCGTCATCCCGCCCAGCCAGTTGCGGGCATAGACGCCAGCTTTAATTCCAGACACCAAATCGGCAACCGGGGTTGTGCCCTGCCCAATCCAAGTGTTGGTCATGCGGACGATCGGCGGGTAGCGATAGTCTAAGCAACGGGCATTGCCTGTTGGAGCTTCGTCTAATTTGCCCGCCGTCTCCCGCGAATGCAGTCGCCCCACTAGTTCGCCGTCTTTGATTAACTGGGTGACGGTGGCTGGCGTGCCTTCATCGTCGTAGTGATAGCTGCCTCGATGCTCTGGCAGGGCTGCGCCATCAAAAATTTGCAGGTCAGCCGGGCCAAACCGTCGCCCCAAGGTCATCACTTCCAGCAGATCAGGATTTTCGTAGGCCATATCGGCTTCTGACAAGTGGCCAAAGGCTTCGTGGACAAATAGTCCGGTCAAAACTGGGTCAATCACAACGGTATAAATGCCGCCCCGCACTGGCGGCAGGGAGAGGGCATTAACGGCCCGGTCAGCCGCACTTGACACCTGCTGCTCTAGACCCTCTAAATCTTCGTAGGCGCGCCGGGAACCCGTCGTTTCTCGCCCCGTTTGGACGGTACCCCCGTTGCGGGCAGTGGCAGCAAACCGCATTTCCATGTCTACCCAAGCCTGTTCTAGCAAGGTGCCCTCTGAAGTGGCTAACAGCATGTGCTGGCGACTGTCGCTGTAGGAGACAGACACGGTAGCAATTTGATCTGAGCGACTACGCAGCACTTCGCCATAGTGCTCACACAGCGCTTTCTTTTGTCCCAAGGGAATTTGGCGGGGGTCGGTGCCGCTTAAGTGCAGGATCTGGCAGGCTTGCACGGGGTCTACCGCCGCCAGCAGGGTTTCATCATCGCCGACCAGATGGGCAGCGGCGATCGCCTCTTCAATTCGCTTGGCCAAATCGGTTAAACAATTAAAGCTGGCAAACCCCCAGCCGCCTTGATGGCAAGCCCGCACTTGCCCCCCTAAAGACAGCCCCTCACTCAAGGTTTCAATTTTGTGTCCCCGCAGCAGAATATCGGTTTCTTCTGATTCTTCTAGCCGGATCGACAGAAAATCAACGCTTGCCCGGTAGCGGGCTAGCAAGTCTGTTAATAAATCTTTCCCATCTGTTAGCAAGCTAGGCATGGCGACTAAAGGCAAGGTCTACAGTTCAGTTTACTTGTCTAAGCTTTTACGTTACCCACTGGCAATCTAGACCTTCAGCTTAACCTCTGTTACCCCTCGGCGGAGCTGATGCTGGCGATGCAGCCATGACTGCCGCACCCGTTCACGCAGCAAAGGCGGAAATCGACTGACGGCCCAGCGCAACAGGGCGCTCTGGGTTAATTTTTGCCCCTGGGCCGCTTCTTGAGCCTGCAATTTCTGGATTCGGGAGATTTCTGGCGATCGCTCGGCTTGGATCTGGGGCAAAACCGCATCAATTTTAGCCTGGTCAGCTTGGGACGAGCCTGACTGCAAAACAGGCACTAAATGGTTAGCGGCGACAATCACATCCCGGAGAGCCATGTTAATGCCCTGAGCGCGAATCGGTGACATGGGATGGGCCGCATCGCCCAACAGTAAAACGCCTGGTGCAGACCAAGCAGAGCAGCATCCTACAACCACTGAGAGCAAGACTGGGCGCTCAATCGTATCGGCATGGGTCTGAAAATGGGCTGCTAACCAAGCGGGCGATGCCGAAGCCAGCTTTTTAGCCCAATCGATCTGCTTCCAATCGTTCGCCTCCTTGGCCTGTAAACCCCAACCAACCTGCAAGTTACCCTCTGAGCTGCGGAAGAGGCCAAACCCAGACTGACCTTGCAAAATTGAATAGAAAACATTTTCAGCGGCCAGCTGCGGGCTGTCGGCTAGCTTAAACCAGAGAATATCAAACGGCTGGGATTGCTCAGTTAGAGGCAGATCAGCCTGCTGACGCACAATCGAGTTCCGCCCGTCTGCCCCGATCACTAATTCCGCGGCAATTGTCTGGTCGCTGCCTAAGTTAACTCCACTGACGCGCTGCCCTTGCCACAGCAGCTTTTGGACAGATCTCCCTTGGACAAACTCAAAATTGGCATAATTGCTGCCCGCCTGAATCAATGCTGCCAGTAAGGCGGGCTGAGAAACCAGGGTGCAAGGCTGACCGCCCGGTTCGAGTGGCTCATCAACCCGAAACAGCGATCGCCCCTCAATCCAAAATTCCCAGGCATCCAAAGGACGGTGAGGAATGGACGCCAGCAGCGGCGATAACCCGATTTGAGCCAGGGCATCCAAACCACTGGGCATTAGCGCTTCGCCCCGAAACACCCGCTGGAAATTACGCGAAGCTTCAACCAGCTTGACGGAAATGCCCCGTTGCACCAGTAAGAGAGCCAGGGTTGCCCCAGTCGGGCCAGCCCCGACAATCACAACCTGAGTCATAGAAAACTCTCCGCCAATCCCAGGCTAAACCTGCGACACATTAGACAAGTCTTCAGCAGGTAAACTCTCTGGTGCAGCGCTAAGAAGATTGACCTCAGGGCTTAACTCTGGTGTATGCATCCGCGATCGAACGGCGACTAGGGCAGTTTTAATTACGACTGCGGTTGGCACGGCCACCACTACGCCTAGCAGTCCTCCCACTTTCGCCCCAGCCAAAATCGACAAAAATACCCAAACTGGATTTAGCCCCATCATGCTGCCAATAATTCGCGGGGCAATCAGGTTTTCAAGCACTTGCTGCACCAGCAAAGCTGCCCCTAAAACCCGCAGCCCCAGCCAAAAATCTTGCAGGGTGACAAGCAAGGTGACGAGGGCAATCCCAGCCGAGCCACCAAACGGAACCAGCGCCATCACCCCAATTGTTAAGCCAAACAGCAGCCCAAACGGCACCTTCAGCAGCAAAAAGGTCGGGATCAGCCCAGCCGCCATAAAGGTGCCGAGAATTAACTGCCCAATAAAATAATTTTGAAAACTCAAGCGCAGGGTTCGTGAAAAGGGGGCCTGCATTTTGGGCGGTAGCCACATGGTCAGGTTATTCCAAAGTTCGTCGCCGTGCTGAAGCAGATAAAAGGTGAGCACAATCGTCAGCACGACATTTATCAACACATCGAGCAAACTGCTAACGGTGTCAACGGCTAAGTTCAAGACTTCTCTGGTCAACGCTTGGAGCTGTTCCTTGATCCGATCCAGCAGTTGATTGCTGAGGGCATCTAGATCCAAGGGCAGCCCCATTTCTTCAGCCTTTAGGCTCAGTTCCACCGCCTGCTGCCTTCCCGATTCAATCCATTCTGGTAGGCGGGCCGTCAACTGTTGAGCTTGGGTAAAAGCGATCGGCACCAGGGTGACGCCCAGCCCAAATAGCACCGAAATCGCAAACAGAAAAACAATAATCGAAGCCTGCGATCGCCGTCCACCGTGCTGTTCAATCCAACTGACCGGATAGTTGAGCAAGAAAGCCAGCAGCGATGCCACAATCAAAACCGCAAACAACGCCCCAAAATAGCTGGAAATCGACGATAAAGCCCAAAAATTTAGCACCAAGATCGGTGCAGTTAGGCCAATCAACAGTAATCGAGCAGGCAGAGATAACTTACCCCACCATTGCCAAGCATTGGGTTTGGATTGATTCACACGTCTGCTCCAGGACAGTAACTATCGTCGCTAGGACATCCAATCCTTGCTTTATATTATGCCTACAACCTTTGCTTAACTGATCGTTCATCTGGAGGAGGAAAACTGCAAAGCAAGCCAGGCCTAGCGAAGCCTAAAGTTAGCCCACTGTGCTGCTGGTTTCAATTAGCTTTTCTCTTTTAGAAAAATTTTCTTGCTCACACTGGCTACGCTCCGGCTAGAAATGCGATCGCAGCGGGTTTAAGTTTGAGGCAGCGATAAGTTTCTAGATTAGAAGGTAGTGTGGATTCAGGGAGATCAGGCTTCAAGTGTGTGACTCCTAAATCTAAAACAATGATTGATTGTTCATGACTTTAGTGATTGCTGGCGATCGCAGTGGGGTTGGTAAAACCACAATTACGCTGGCGCTGTTGGCGGCGCTGAGGCAGCGGGGTTTGGCTGTGCAATCGTTTAAGGTTGGCCCAGACTATATTGACCCGATGTTTCATCAGTTTGTGACCGGCCGCCCCTGTCGCAATCTTGACCCAGTATTAACGTCAGAACATTACGTCCAAAAATGCTTTAGCCAGCACAGCCAAACCAGCCATAGCCTGATTGAGGGCGTGATGGGGCTGTTTGATGGGGCTGGTGGCACCGATTGGGGCAGTACCGCCCACATTGCTCGGCTGTTGAATTTGCCGATTTTGCTGGTGCTAGACTGCGCTAGCCTGTCGGGGTCGGTGGCGGCGATCGCCCACGGATTCAAAACCTTTGACCCCCGCCTCAAGCTGGCCGGGCTGGTCTTAAATCGGGTCGGCAGCGATCGCCACCAAGCCATGCTGACGGAGGCGCTAGCTCCCTTGGGGCTGCCGATTTTGGGCGTGTTGCGCCGCCAGTCAGCGATTACAATTCCTGACCGTCATTTAGGACTGGTGCCGACGGCTGAACTGCCTGATCTGCGATCGCTGGTTGACCAATTGGCTTACCTGGGGGAAGCTTGCTTCGACTGGCAGCAATTGCTGCCGCTGCTGCAAACGTCCCAAATTTGCCCTGATCAAGCCATTTCTGAGCCAGCCCTGCCTGACTTAGCAGGGGTGCGAGTCGCGATCGCCCACGATCAAGCCTTTAGTTTTTACTATCCAGATAACTTAGATGCCCTGGCTGATTTGGGGGCAGAACTGGTGAGTTGGAGTCCGCTTCAGGATGCTGGGCTACCGGCAGGCGTGCAGGGGCTTTATTTAGGGGGTGGCTTCCCGGAAATGTTTGCGCCAGCCTTGGCAGCGAATCTGCCCGCTCGGCAGTCTGTGCGGCAAGCGCTTCAAGCCGGCCTGCCCACCTATGCCGAATGCGGTGGCTTAATGTACCTGTGTCAGCAGATTGAAACGTTGGAGCAGGAGAGCTTTCCAATGGTCGGGGTTTTACCGGCTCAGGCGACGATGGGCCAACGGTTAAGCTTGGGCTACCGACAGGCGATCGCCCTCCGTGATACGCCGTTGCTGAGCGCAGGCACGGGCGTTTGGGGGCATGAGTTTCATCGTTCACAACTGCTGGACAGGGCTAATGCGCCCATTTTTACGACGACTGGTTTTAGAGCTAAATCTACTCCAGCTAGCGCTTTAACTTGGCAACCTGAAGGCTGGCAACAGCACCAAGTTCACGCTTCCTATATTCACTTGCACTGGGGCGATCGCCTAGAGCTGCCCCGTCGCTTTTTAAGTCATTGTCGAGCCTATGGCAAACAAGTCGCCCTAACGGGGCTGTTCAACGGCTGCCAATAAACTTTACATCACCACAGGCGGCTTAAACAGTCCGCTGCAAGAGCGTTGTTTGACTGCGCTGGGCTTTAGAAATGCTGTAGATACTGGGTTTCCTCCAATTTTTCTCTATATCTTGAGGCGCTTTACAGGGAAATTCTACTTAAACTTCACACTCTACTTCACACTATTGGCATATCATAAGGATAGGGAACGAGAGGTATTACCTCTCGGCTCCAGCTATGCTTAATTTCTCTGAAAGCTCCAAAAAGGATGTAAAAAGTGGTTAATTTCAATCCACTCACTGCGCCGCCGCCCAAAGAGGTACCCTTAAAGGATGCACCCCTTATTCGAGTGATTGCACAGGTGCGTTTTCCACCTATTCTTTCAATCGAGAAGAAAGATTTTGTGGGTTCATTTCAAGAAGCAATTCGCGAGAATTATCCTATCCTTCAACCTGAACAAACTCAGAGTTTCGCTTTTAGTCCTCAGGGCGTCGTTCCAATTGCACCTCAAGTTACTTGGCGGTTTGTGGACACAGTAGATAGTTGGAATTGGCGGGTTTCGTTAGCACCTAATTTTGTGGCGCTCGAAACGACTGCTTACTTAAGTCGTCGCGATTTTTTGAGCCGTCTAGAAAATATACTTTTTGCGCTCAGTGAAAGTTTTAAGCCTGCAAGTATCGAGCGATTTGGGTTGCGATACATTGATAGAATTGTTGGCCAAAATTTACACGATATATCTTCGCTTGTGAAACCTGAAATAGCTGGAATGATGGCTGCTAATTTTAGAAATTATATCCATCAAACCATCAATGAATCTTTGTTTATTATTCCAGATGGAGGCGAGCAAATTGTTGCAAGATGGGGAGCTATGCCTGCTGGTGCAACTTTTGATCCAGAGTCAATAGAAGCTGTTACTGATCCCAGTTGGATACTTGATCTTGACATGTCTATCTCAAAAAATCGAGAATTCTGTGTTGAGGAATTGATGAGTGAAGCACAGCATTTTGCTGAAAGAATCTATACTTTCTTCCGATGGGCAGTGAAAGATGACTTCTTACGGCGTTATGGAGGTCAGTTATGAGTACCCTTCTAGCTAGACGAACTGATCAATTATTATTTACTACCGCTCCCAGAACACCAGATACTTATCTAATCATTACCTCAAGAATTTTCATCGCTCCTTCCAGCACAAGTGCCTCCAGAGAAACTATTGATCGAAATTTAGTAGCTGCCTCGGAAATGACAACGAGTGGGCTTACTCTAACATCAACTAGTTCTTCAGAACCAACACAGAAGGCTCTCAGTGAACTCAGAAGGTTAAGCGGATTAACCTGGAATCAACTTGCTAAGCTTTTCAATGTTTCACGCAGAAGCCTTCATTTTTGGGCAAGTGGGCAACCATTGTCCCGCTTTAACGAGGAGCACCTCAATCGACTATTAGGTACTATTCGATATATTAATCGAGGGAGTGCAAATCTCAACCGCAGCCTTTTAGTGCAACCTGATAGTAATGGCAATCCCCTTTTCGACCTCTTGGTTGTAGGTAAATACGAGGAATTCAAGCGGATTGTCGGCTCTGATAAAGCACCTCGAAGACCACAATTAGGTTCTCTGTCCGAAGATACACATGCGGCACATATGCCTCAGAATCCAGCAGATTTGGTTGATGCTCTCCAAGAGCCTATCCATCGTGAGGTTGGACAATCCAGACCTGCCAGAGCAGCAAGGAGCCAAAAAAATAGTAGTGGTCAATGATCGTAATATTTGGATTCAAATAGTAGATACTGCTCTAAAAGAGTGGTGTCAGGGTGACTGTGTACTTGGAGAGCACTGGTTTGTTTATCGCTTTAACCCTCAACGTCCTTTAACGTCTGACTCTGCTGATGTTGCTCAAGAAGAAACTGACCTTGCAGCATCTGAAGTCAGGGGTTTTGCTGTAGTTACACAGACATGCGATATTGTTCGTTCTTGTAATGAGCGCCCATTTGTTGAGGTAGTACCTCTTGTAGAGGTTCATAAACAACAGTTGTATGAGATTCGACGAAGTAGAAGACCTCAATATGCTTACGTTCCAGGGGTTGCGGAATTCAATCTTGTCGCTGATCTCGACCGCGTAATGACTCTAGAAAAGGCTGTTGTAGCAGGATGGGAGCGTAAGCCCGGATGTCTTAACGATGACGAAGTTAGGGCACTTGGGCAAGCACTGACACGAAAGCGTGCCCGATTTGCTTTCCCTGACGACTTCACTGATTTTGCCAGAAAGCTCCAAGATCGTCTACGCGATAAGCATGATAAAGCTACTGATGAAGGAGAAGCACTTCGGGCCTTACGCGAGATTAGGGTACGTGCAGAACCCTCATGGAATAGCTCTGAAATCCGACTCATATTTTGGTTTATCCGAGATGAGGATCAGAGTCAGTTTAAGGGATTAGGATGGGATCAATTTCTTAACCAGTGGCTGCAATTAATCCCTGAATCTGGACGATACCAAAATGTAGAAGGTTCAGTAATAGCGTTGGAAGACATGACAGCAAAAGAGTATGTTGAGAGCGATCCGTTGGATCTGGATCACTTATCCTTGTAAAGTGCAGAATATGCGGCTTTACTACTTGCAAGCTTCATGACTAGCGATCGCTTGCCGAACCATTAAAGCTTTAGCTTACTGCTGAATCTCACGGTACTTTAATACTGGGTACTCATAGGCAACAGTAAAGTACCGTCTCACCGATAACCTAGCGGTCGTACTTTGTCATGAGCCGCATTGGTTACGTAAACCGTAACGATGATCAATCTTACGATTGAATTCGGTCATAATGACAGCCATCGCGCTGAGGTGACAATCTGATGGGATTCAACGACGCTCGCTTCGATCAGATTCTATTTTTACTCTTGTTTCTAGGGGTAGGCATTGCCACCCGCGACTGGACGCTGCGTCTGGGCATGATTGGAGCAGCGATCGCCACTTGTTTAATTACCCAAGCGATCGCGGAATGGGCAATTTGCAGCCGATCGACGGATTCTCCCTTGAATTGGACTGACCTGAAGGCTAAACTCCCTTCCGCCCTAATTACTAGTTTAGGACTGAGCCTGCTGCTGCGGGCCGACCACTACAGCACAATCTGTCTGGCTAGTGTTTTAGCGATCTCCAGCAAGTTTCTGCTCCGGGTGCAGGACAAACATGTTTTCAATCCCGGCAACTTCGGCATCATCGGGGCGCTGCTGCTGACTCCCGACGCCTGGGTATCGCCGGGGCAGTGGGGAGCTGGCGGCTGGTATGTGCTGCTGTTTGCGGGCACGGGGGGACTGGTGCTGCAAAAAGTCGGGCGCTGGGATACGACCGCCGCCTTTTTGGGCAGCTATGCTGGCTTAGAAGCCGGGCGCAACCTTTGGCTGGGCTGGACGTGGGACGTTTGGGCCCATCGCCTGATGAGCGGTTCGCTGCTGCTGTTTGCGCTGTTTATGATCACTGACCCGCGCACGATTCCGAATGCTCGGATGGCTCGCCTAATTTGGGCAGCGGCGATCGCCCTCCTCACTTTTGTCCTCCGAAACATTTATTTTCTGCCGACGGCTTTGATCTGGGCCCTGTTTGCCCTTGCTCCCTTCAGTTTTGTGCTCGATGCCTGCTTCCCCGCCAGCCGCTTTACCTGGCAGCGATCGACTGAACCAGCAGCGCCAACTCCCAAACCTGACCAGCCTACTCTATTGCCTTCCTAGCTCAATCTTTACTTTCCGCTTTTTCGTCCTGTTGCTTTTTGACTTAAAAACCGATGAAATCCTTAAAAATTTTCTTAACGCTTGTACTGATTTGCTTGATCTGTTTTGTGATTGCCCCCCAGGCTTGGGCGTTTTGCGGCTTCTATGTCGCCAGAGCCGATGCCAAGCTTTATAACCAGGCTTCTCAAGTGGCGATCGCCCGCAGCGACAATCGCACCGTGCTGACCATGGCCAACGATTATCAGGGCGAGGTGAAAGACTTTGCGATCGTTGTGCCCGTGCCCGTGGTGCTGCAAAAAAATCAAATAAAAGTGGCTGAACCCAAGATTATGGAGCGCTTGGATGCCTTTAGTGCCCCTCGCTTAGTGGAATACTTTGACCCTGACCCCTGCGCTGCCAATGAATATCGGTTTGAGTCAGCACCACGACCCGCAGCCCCAGCCATGGCTGAAGCTCAGGATGCCATGAAGCAGCGCCGTAACTTGGGGGTAACTATCGAAGCCAAATACACGGTTGGCGAGTACGACATCTTAATCTTGAGCGCCAAAGAGTCTGGGGGGCTGGCGACTTGGCTGGTGCAGAACGGCTACAAAATTCCCAGTGGCGCTAATCAGCTTCTCCAGCCCTATATTCGGCAGAAGCTGAAGTTTTTTGTTGCGAAGGTTAACTTGCAAGAGTTTGACAAAGCTGGCTTCCAATCGCTGCGCCCGCTCCAAATTAGCTACGAGTCGCCCCGCTTTATGTTGCCGATTCGGTTAGGAATGCTCAATGCCAAATCAGCCCAAGATTTAATTGTCTATATCCTGTCGCCGGAGGGGCAGGCAGAAACGACAAATTACCGCACCGTCAAAGTTCCTTCTGACACTGAAGTGCCTGTGTTTGTCAAAGACGAGTTCAGCCGTTTCTACAGGTCGATGTTCCAAACGGCCTACAACCGCGAAGACCGCAAAGTTGCCTTCATGGAGTACGCCTGGGATATGAGCAATTGCGACCCCTGCTCAGCCGAGCCATTGAATCCAGAGGAACTGCGGCAAGCCGGAGTCTTCTGGCTAGATTCAGACCGACCCAGCGAGTCTAACCAGCCGTTTCTGCCTCGCCGACCCCGGATCAATAGCGGTGTTTTTATTACCCGTCTGCACGTCCGCTATACCCGCGATCGCTTTCCGGAAGATTTGATGTTTCAGATCACGGGCAACCGCGAAACCTTCCAGGGGCGCTACATTCTCCGTCATGCCTTTACGGGTGAAATGGACTGTAAAGCCGGCCGGCAGTATGTGCGATCGCTGCCTGCCCGCCACGAACAAGAAGCCCAAACCTTAGCCCGTCTGACCAACTGGAATATTCAGGACATTCGCAAGAAACTACCGCAAATTCAAAGCCAAATCCTGCCGTGGTGGGAGCAAATTTGGCTGGCTCTCTCTGGCAGAATTTAAAGCACGGAGTGACATATCCTGGTTTGTCGCCCACCCGACGCTGAATCAAAGATTACAGCAATTGCCAGAGGATCTGGCAATTTGGGCTTCTGAGTTCCTGGCTACACAGTTCATCGGCTGAGTATTCTCGTAGCCTCCCTGTGCTTTGTTTATCCTCCGCGTGACATCCCACCGCAGAGCCTTAAGAGCAAAATAGAAACGCCCTCCTACCTCACATTAGAAAGTCAAATGATTCCCTTTGTTGACGTGCCAAAGACGATTCTCCAAAAGAGACGCTTCGCGAACGCTATGGACGTGAACGATTAGTAATTGTGCATGAAAAGGAGGATTTAAGCGACCCACTCCGCTTTCTGCGCAAGGACTGTTTGCTCAAGGTTGAACGTGTGAGCATGTGCTGGAGGTGCTGATGCCTGCCTAAAGTCACTTGCTCTTTTTATTCTCTCACTGTAACTTGCCAAGTCCTGTCTAATGTATCATTCAAAAGAATTCGCAAAATGCATTAAATAGGCAATGCTGATGACAGAGGAAAAAGTGAATCGAAAAACTAAACCCACAGTACTCGATATTTTTTGTGGCGCAGGGGGAATGAGTTTAGGATTTAGAAATGCTGGGTGCCAAATCTTAGGTGGAATTGACCAAAATCGCTACGCGATCAATACTCATCATCAAAACTTTCCATTAGCCAAGTTGAAGTTACCACCTCAAGATATTCGTGATCTTCGTGATCTTGATACGTTGGGCTTGAATGCTGGTGAAGTAGATATTTTAGTGGGCGGACCACCTTGTCAAGTTTTTTCAAGAGTTGGCATTGGCAAAATGAGGAAACTAGGTAGAGATATAGAAGCTGACCACAGAAATTTCTTGTATAAAGAATTTGTAAGATTTGTCGCTTACTATAAACCTCTATGTTTTGTCATGGAGAATGTTGATTATTTGGCAAATAGAGAGGAAGCTCTAGCAAGAATTTATAAGGATTTTAGTCGTAGTAATCGCAAGGGCTACCCTGGTTATAAAGTTAATTATCAAGTATTAGATGCTTCTGAGTTTGGTGTTCCTCAGAAAAGAATGAGATTATTCATCATAGGAATTCGCTCTGACTTAGGCATTGAGCCACCTTTTCCAAATAGACGAGTAAAGAGTGCTATATCTGTTGGTGAAGCAATCTGCGATCTTCCTGATCTAGAACCTTGGGTTATGCCTCTCAAAACAAAATCTTCTGGGCCAAAGCAGCAAGATGTAGAGTGCCCTTACAAATGCCTACCCCAGTCACCTTATCAAGAAAAGATGAGGAAGCAGAAACAAGAAGGTGAAGGTGTTTGGAATCATCTTTGTCGTGCTCACAATGAGAAAGACATTATGATTTTTGGAATGTTAGATCAAGGAGGTAAATACCGAGATTTACCTGAAGAAGTTATGCGATATCGAGCTGATATTTTTGATGATAAATATAAGCGTCTGATTTGGAATAAACCTGCTTGGACATTAACTGCTCATATGAGAAAAGATGGATTGGCATATATTCATCCTCTCCAAGATCGCAGCATATCTGTTCGTGAAGCTGCCAGAATTCAAAGTTTCCCTGATGATTTTGTTTTTTATGCACCAATGACAAGAATGTTTGAATTGGTGGGTAACTCTGTCCCACCAATTCTTGCCAAAGAAGTAGCTAAGCCTCTAGTCAAGTTAATTAAATCCTGTCGCGAGAGATAAAGAGTTTGCTAGTTTTACTTTCTTTGAGGGCATCCTATTCTAAGAGCAACCTGATCGAAACGCTGCAGCTACAATCTGAGTCAGTGCCAATCCTCTAAATTATGGGGTTAAACGCTAACGATACGTCTATGTATGACATTGTTGAGCCTCGTGCCTCAGCAATGATTGAGTCTTTGCGCGCTTTTGGCTACAACCTCCAGACTGCGATCGCCGATCTCATCGATAACAGTATTACGGCTCCAGCACGCAATATCTGGCTAAGCTTTTGTTGGGATGGTGCTAACTCCTATATCTCCATTCGGGATGATGGACATGGCATGACGGAAGCGCAACTGATCCATGCCATGCGTCCAGGTAGCCAAAGTCCTCTGGAAGAAAGAGAACCAGACGATCTGGGGCGATTTGGTCTAGGACTTAAGACAGCCTCTTTCTCGCAATGCCGACGGTTGACAGTTGCCTCACGCTCAGAAAATCATGCGGTCGCTATCCGGCGATGGGATCTGGATTATGTGAATCAGGTTGACGAGTGGAGACTGCTTCGTACTCCTGCGGAAGATTCAGCCCAGAAATTGAATGACTTGGAAACTATGCCTCATGGCACGATCGTGCTGTGGGAATGTCTGGATCGGATTGTAGGGGCGGCAAAAACAGATGACCATAAAGCTCAAGATGATTTTCTGGAAACTGTTGAAGTTGTGGAAAATCATCTAGCAATGGTGTTTCATCGCTTTTTAGAAAAGCGCAATCGCCTTAAACTCTGGATCAATCACCACCCTATTGAACCCTGGAACCCATTTTTACCAGATGCCCAAGCAACTCAGATTTTACCTTTGGAACCCCTCTCTTTTAATGGTGAAACGGTGCGGGTTCAGCCTTATGTCTTGCCACATCATTCCAAAATTGACCCAGATACCTACAACAAAGCGGCTGGGATAAATGGATGGAATGCTCAACAGGGTTTTTATGTGTATCGCAATGAGCGCTTGCTGGTTGCTGGGGATTGGTTAGGCTTGGGAGGATATCACAAGGATGAACACTGTAAACTGGCGCGAATTCAAGTAGATCTGCCAAATTCAATGGACAGCGATTGGAATATTGATATTAAAAAGTCTAGGGCACGTCCGCCTGCATTGTTAAAGACAGATCTGAAACGCATAGCAGGTTTGACTCGTAAGAGAGCTACAGAAATATATAGACACCGAGGAAAGGTGATTGCAAGACAAACCTCTACGGACTACTCGTATCTTTGGGAGCAGAAGGTGAAGCATGGGAAGACCTTCTACAGTCTTAATCGAAAACACCCAATGTTAGAGGCTGCTTTAAACCAAGCAGAAGCGCTCTCTCCAACACTAAAGGCTCTCTTGAGCATGATTGAAGAAACGGTTCCAGTGCCGCTAATCGTAGTAAATAACTCAGAGCATCCTTATGCCCAAGCTCAACCATTTGAAGGAGCCAATACCGGAGATTTGTTAAAAGTTGTTACGCAGGTTTTCGACACTTTACTCAGGAATGGATGGGACTTCAAAGAGGCAAGAAATTGTCTGTTAAGTATGGAACCCTTCCAAAATCATCAAGATTTGATCGCTGTTGTGCTGGAGCAATACCAAAGACAGGGGGACAGATGAGCAACTCGTACGAATATGAGCAGGCACTTGATTTTGCGCTGTCAATGCTAAAGCGCAATGATGAAGTGACCGATGAGTTAATTCGGTCAACAGTTGAGCTTGCGATTAAGATGGTGGCTCTTCAGGGTAATCCTGAAAATATAGATATCGAAGGGCTTGTCTGGGATCTCCAAAGCAGATTTAATGTCAGGATTGGAACAGGTACCATCCTGGAGAGTAAGGATCGTAGGGATTGGTTGCCGGAGCAACGTGACAGCATTGAGTGGCGCTTCTGGAAACGATATGAACGCTATTTACTTGAAGAGGAAAATTGGTCGCCCCGAATTATTCGGCGAGTTGATGAACTTACAGATAAAGTTCTTGAACGGCTTGAAAATCCAACTCGTAATGGTAGCTGGGATCGGCGTGGTATGGTAGCTGGTCAAGTTCAATCAGGAAAGACGGCGAACTATACTGGCTTGATTTGCAAAGCAGCAGATGCGGGCTATCGATTGATCGTTGTTTTGGCAGGAATGCACAATGACTTGCGGAGCCAAACTCAAATTCGGCTAGACGAAGGGTTCCTTGGTTATAGCACCCGGCATCGGATGGCATTTGATCCGAGTAATCTTAGAGTTGGAGTAGGTGCTCTCAAAGGAGAAAAGCTACATCCTATTCAGACATTAACGACTAGTGAAGAAAAGGGAGATTTCAAGCTTACGATTGCAAAGCACTCCAGTATTGATCTAAGTTCAGTGCCACTACTGTTAGTAGTAAAGAAGCATGGGTCAGTTCTCGGGCACCTTAACCGTTGGTTGACGGGGAGATATGGGGAGAAAGACCCACAAACGGGTCGTGTAGTTATTCATGAGACTCCCTTATTATTAATTGATGATGAATGTGATAACGCTTCCATCAACACAAGAGATGAAGATGTAAATCCAACGACCATCAATGCAAGAATTCGAGAACTACTACATAGCTTTGCTCAAAGTTCTTACGTTGGCTATACAGCTACACCTTTTGCAAATATTTTTATCAATCTAAACACCAGCACAGATCAACATGGTGATGAGCTTTTTCCACGAGACTTTATTGTAAATCTTCCTGCTCCAGATAACTACGTTGGTCCAGTACGCTTTTTTGGTCTTGCTGCTGATCCTGAAGCTGGACTGGAAGCGCAAGAAAGCTTACCTGTGATCCGCTACATCGAAGATTACGAAGATTGGGTAGCTGATAAACATAAGAAAGACTATGTACCTGGATCATTACCATTTTCTCTAAAGAAAGCTCTCAAATCTTTTATCATTTCCTGTGCTACGAGAATAGCGCGAGGACAGGAACGAGAACATAACTCAATGCTGGTTCATGTTACTCGCTTCACAGAAATCCAGAACAAAGTTAAAACACAGATTAATCGCGAAGTACAGCACTTACAGCGTCGCTTACGCTATGGCGATGGTGAATCTTCTGAGCAACTTTTATCAGAACTTGAAAGGCTCTGGAATGATGATTTTGTGCCAACTTCTGAAGCTATTGACGACCCTGATACTCCGAAAGTTAATTGGCAGGAAGTTAAAGCCTGTCTAGAGGCAGCCGCTCAAAAAATTCAGGTTAGAGTCATCAATGGTAAGGCTAAAGAGCTTTTGGATTATGTAGACAATCCTGATGGTCTTAATGTTATCGCAATCGGTGGCGACAAATTATCTCGTGGACTAACTCTTAACGGCTTAACCGTCAGCTACTACCTTCGAGCTTCAAAGATGTATGACACGCTGATGCAAATGGGACGATGGTTCGGGTATCGACCAAAGTACCTCGATCTTTGCCGACTATATACAACGAATGAATTAGTGGAGTGGTATGAGCATATTACTATTGCCAGCGAGGAGTTGCGGCAAGA
This sequence comes from Aphanocapsa sp. GSE-SYN-MK-11-07L, assembly GCA_019359715.1. Classification (GTDB taxonomy): domain Bacteria; phylum Cyanobacteriota; class Cyanobacteriia; order Thermosynechococcales; family Thermosynechococcaceae; genus JAHHGS01. The sequence goes on from JAHHGS010000129.1 coordinate 22,950, forward strand.
ATTTGACTATATGGCAATGTTGGATAAAACCCCCGCCGAATTTGGATTAAAGGTAAGAACACATCCTGCGGGACTCACTATTTCTAGTGTGGGTAAAATAAGAGACGGCAAAACTTTACAAGTATCTTATGCTGGCTCAATCAGTGAGACTGTTGCCTTTTATAAAGACCCTATGCGGAACCAAAAGAACCTTGAAAAGTTTGCACAGTTTCTCACAGATTGTGGCAGGCCTGCTGTTACCCCAACTGCAAAATCAGGAGATGCCTATATATGGACTGATATTTCTGGAAGTGATGTTGTAAGACTCTTGAGAAGCGTAGAAACTCATCGCGATTCTTTGAGAGCAAATAGTAAGCTTTTAGCTGATTACATCAGTGCCCAACTTGCAAAAAATGAACTGAGAAGATGGACGGTTGTACTGAAATCAAAAAGAAATTTCAAGGCAGATGAGACACCGAAATATGCAGATATTAGTGGATTTAGAGTCGGTTTATACGAGCGCAAAGAATCAACAGCTAGTAGCGCAGATCGGTATTCGATTAAAAGATTGGTCAGTCCAGCCGATGAAAGCATTGATCTGCCAGAAGATGTCAGGCGACGAATACGAGAAGAAATGGAGCAAGATAGTTCAGCACAAAATCAGGCTGTAGATGGTGAGCCAAGTAATCCTTTTAGAAGGGAACGCTCTCCCGATAAGGGACTCCTTCTCATCTATCCTCTTGATCCGAAGGATGCGGGATGGTTGTCAGAACCACCCATTTTAGGATTTGCAATTAGCTTTCCAGGCAGCACAAATGCAAGCAGCGTGGAGTATCGGGTAAATAACGTGTACTACTCAGAAGAATTTGGGGATGAAGATGAAGAATGAGCATTTCTGAACTTTGGAGTGAGCTTGAGCGTAATATTCAACAGGACAGATCCGGGTATGTAACTCGACGAGTAAGACCAAACTCCCTGTGCGATTTGCGTATTGCTGTAATAGAACCGCAAGGGACACGAGCATTACTACTGAGGGTAAGACGTACAGTCGCCGAACTTATTCGGGAATACCCAAAATCTGAAGGTTTTCAAATACAGTTAGTACAATTATCCGACGATAGCCCGAATTATGTGACTCTCCAACTTGCCTTGGCTCAGAGACGCTACTCTGACATTTTTACTGCGCTAGTTGATGATGTGATCGCGGGAGTTGCTGAAAAAATAACTGAGGAGACTGGACTAGAACAATTTGTTGTGCGCCTACGACGATGGCAAGCATTTTTGAGGGTAAATCAACCAGAAGGATTAAGTGAGATTGCTCAACAGGGACTTTATGGGGAACTGTGGTTTTTGAGGCAAGTAGTTTTGCCGCATTTGGGTCTGCTCAATGGACTTCGGTGCTGGACTGGTCCAAAAGGGACTCAACAAGATTTCCAATTTCCTCGTTGTGCGATTGAAGTGAAAACAACCAGTGCAAAACAACATCAGAAATTAGCGATCGCCAGCGAACGGCAACTTGATGATACGGGAGCCGGGACGATCGTACTACTCCATCTATCGCTAGATGTACGTCAAGGGCAGGGTGAAACTTTACCTGAAATAGTTGCTAGCGTGCGATCTCTTGTTGCAGGTGATGCGATCGCCAGAGACGAATTAGAGAATCTTCTATTTGAAATCGGCTACCTCGATATTCATGCAACTCGCTATGAGAATATCGGCTATACGATTCGAGAGCATAACTACTTCAAAGTTGGGACAGATTTTCCCAAAATTATTGAATCTGATCTCCGCAATGGAGTAGGAGATGTGCGCTATACAATTGGCGTTGCCGAGTGCAAACGCTTTTCCATACTAGAATCTGAAGTTATTGCGCTAATAGGAGATCAGCCATGAGTAATGATGACTTGGAACTCTCCCGATTTGCCGAAAACCTCCACCAGGAAGTCATTATCAGTGCGGAGGGTAATCAGACCGAAGAAGATGGCGGTGCCTTTCGAGAGGAAGCCTTTACCCGTCTCATGATCGAATATCTGACCGAAGCAGGCGAACTCGAAGATGGGCACGTTTGCTATCACAGTGCCCGTGGCATCAAAATCAATGGCTACAATCTCCAAGAAGAAGAGGGGCGGCTGGATTTATTCATCTCCATTTACACCCAAAATTCTAGCCCCACTACTGTTCGCAAGGATGTGGTTGAAAGTGCTTTTAAGCAACTAATTAATTTTCTGAGCAAAGTCTATAAGGGATATCACCAATCGATCGAAGAAGCATCTCCGACTTTCGATATGGCTCAACTCATCTACAGCCAGAAAGATCAATTAAGTCGTGTTCGATTATTTCTCTTTACTGATGGATTGACAACAGTTCAAATGAAGCCAGAGCAAGTTATTAGCAACATAATTTACTCTTTTAATATTTGGGATCTCCGTCGAACTTATCGCTGTGTTACATCAGGACAAAAACGAGAAGCGATCGAAATTAACTTTCAAACCCAGTATGATTCTGTCATTCCCTGCCTTGCTATGCCAGAGTCTCAGGCAGATTACAGTGCCTATGTCGCCATCATTCCCGGTGAAATTCTCTGCAAAATCTACGCTGAGTATAGCTCAAGACTATTGGAACGCAACGTCCGTTCCTTCTTGCAGGCAAAGGGCAATGTCAACAAAGGGATTCGCCAAACAATCCTGAAAGAACCCTATCGTTTCCTTGCTTATAACAATGGGATCTCTGCAACCGCTGAGGCTGTAAAACTTGTCGATTTACCTAACGGTGGACAAGGGATTGCCGAAATTCGTGATCTTCAGATCGTCAACGGTGGACAGACTACAGCTTCTCTATATCAAGCAGTTCGCAAAGACAAAGCAGATATTTCGGGAATTTACGTTCAGACCAAATTGACGGTGGTAGATCGCGATCGCATAGATGAAATCGTGCCACTAATATCTCGCTATGCCAATAATCAAAACAAAGTTAGTGAAGCTGATTTCTCAGCCAACGATCCATTTCATATCCGTGTCGAAGAACTCTCTCGTACTATTTGGGCACCTGCCGTTGATGGCACTCAACGCCAAACTCGCTGGTTTTATGAACGAGCACGAGGACAATATGCTGATGCTAAAAATCGTGAGTCGACTCCTGCCAAGCAAAAAACTTTTACCATTACTCATCCAACTGTTCAAAAGTTTACTAAAACCGACCTTGCAAAATTTGAACATACTTGGGATCAACTGCCGCATATAGTCAGTTTGGGCGCTCAGAAAAACTTTGCTAAATTCACACTTGGTTTAGCTGAAATAAGCCGTCCTGAGCCGGACGAAACCTACTTTGCTCACCTCATTGGCAAAGCCATTTTATTTAAAAGCGCAGAAAAGATCATCCAAAATGAGAAATTTGGGGGTTATCGCGCCAACATTGTCACCTATACACTTGCATACCTAAGCTATAGTACTCAGAAAGACATTAATTTAGATAGGATATGGAAGCAGCAAAGCCTTACATCATCCCTTCAACAGGCAATTCAAGGCATTTCCAGGGAAATTCACCAAGTAATCACAAATCCGCCTGATGGACGTAATGTTACAGAGTGGTGCAAGAAAGAGTCTTGCTGGAAAGCTATTCAGAATATTCCTGTTGAGATTTCGAGCAACTTAAACTCTTGAAATCAGTCCGCAGGCTTCATCCTACAGAATGGTGTTCAATGACAATCACGATTACCCTCAGTCCCGAACTAGATGCATTGCTACGGGACAGAGCAACCCAGACAGGCCAAGATGTCAACATTGTTGCCTCTGAGCTGTTGGCAAGTGCTTTAGAGTGGGAAAAACAAGATACAAAAGAAGCGATTAAAAGCATTCAGCAAGGGCTAGATGACTTTGAAGCAGGTCGATTCCGGTCTTTTCAAGATTTTGCCGAAGAACAACGCGGCAAAAACGATCTGCCAGCCAATGCATGAAGTACCAGATCGAAATTTCAAGCGTGGCAGAAGCTGAGGCAGATCATGCATTTCTACAGCTATCCCAAGTCATCACTTTCGTAAAGGCAAGTCAATGATATTCAGGGCTATTACAAGCGATTGAGTTTTTGTCTCAAATGCCTAAACGTTGTCCTTTAGCGCCAGAAAACAAGTATTTTAGCCAAGAAATTCGCCAGCTACTCTAGGGTCGAGGGCGTAATTCCTACCGAGTCCTTTTTTACTATTCTAGAAGAGGAAAATATACCAACGGTTCGGATTCTCCACATCCGCCATCCTTCACAGCAAACGATTGGCGAAGACCTCGATAACTTGGTTTGAGTAGAGCTAAGGCAACAGAGCTGATCACTCTTTTGCTAAAGCTGCTCTGAGGCTGACCACAACCTGCTGCAAACCAACGGAGTGGGAAGCTTTGAACAATAGACGATCGCCCGGTTGGACAAAGGCTTGCAGAGCCTCACTCAAGGCTTGATGGGTGTCAAATAGCTGAGCCGATAAAGGCAGCGCGCCCTTGGCGATCGCCTCTCCTTCTGGGCCGGCATCCAAAATAAACAGCGCATCTAGCCCAAGCTGCTGGGCGGTTTGTCCAAGTTGCTGATGCAGTTCTAAAGCATAATTACCGAGTTCTTTCATTGCTCCTAGAACGGCGATTCGGCGCTGACCAGGCGTATTGGCCAACAGACGCAGGGCAGCCGTCATCGATTCTGGGCCAGCATTGTAGGTTTCATCCAGCAAGACAAGATCTGCCCCGACCTCGTAGCGGCGGGCCCGCCCATCCGGCAAGGTGATTTGGAGTCCCTGTTGCAGCGGTGCCCAATCAAGGTTGAGCAATTTAGCCACACCGATCGCCGCCAGGTAATTGAGGGCATTGTGCTGGCCGGGCAGGGGCAGCGGCAAGCGAATCCCAGCCACTTCTATAGTTTGATCATCTAAATAATGCCCCTGCAAATCGCCTGCTTCTAAGCCATAGGTGAGGGTTGGCCCTTGCCAGACCGTCGCCGCAGTCGCCAGCAAAAGCGGATTATCGGCATTTAGAACAGCCGCACTGGTCAGGGGCAGTTCAGCCAACAGTTCGCACTTGGCGGCGGCGATCGCTGCTCTTGATCCTAAGCGGCCAATATGGGCTGTCCCAACATTCGTAATCACGGCAATGTCGGGGCGAGCAATTTGGGCCAGGCAGGCAATTTCACCCTGGCCGCGCATCCCCATCTCAATCACGGCATATGCATGGTCGCGGGTCAGCTCCAGCAGCGTTTTCGGGACGCCAATTTCATTGTTGTAGTTGGCTTGGGTTTTGAGCACCGACCCAAATTGCCCTAGCACGCCCGCAATCAGCTCTTTAGTGGTGGTTTTACCGACCGAACCCGTTACCGCAATCACCGGAATCGTGAGCTGATCGCGCCACCAGCGTCCCAGTTGTTGGTAGGCCACCAGCGTGTCAGCCACGACTAGCTGCGGCTGCTCCTCTGCCAGGGGATGGTCAGTAATGGCAGCGATCGCCCCTTGAGCCAAGGCTGATGTCACAAATCGATGACCATCAAAATTTTCTCCTCGCAACGCCAGGAAAATTTGCCCTGGTTTGAGGCTGCGAGTATCCGTAGAAATGCCAGTTGCCGTTGTCGCCAACAGCTCTGCCGTCAGGTTGACGGGGGTTGCAGCTACCAGATCAACCAGTTGAGAGAGGAGAATTGAAAAAGTCATCGTGCTTGTAAATTGACCAGGCGATCGCAATCTTTGCTACAACATACATACCAGCATATTTTCTCCCTAATCAACTAAGTTTTTCTCACTCCTGTGGCTCCTCCCAAAGCTGAGAAGATTGACATTAACGCTAGCTATCCCTGTCCCTGTCGTCGGGAAGGTGAACTGGTGCCAATTACCTTAACGGAAGCGTTTGGCTGCCAACTCTGCCAGCAGATTTTTGTGCTTAAGCCTGATGCCCAAGTGATTGAACAGCTCTCTGTCAGCTACCCCTATAAACGAGCCTGGTACTGGACAGGCTATCAGTGGAATTTGCTGCGGCGGGGGTTGGGAGCCAGCTACTGGTACTTAATGGTCGGGCTATCGCTGTTTGTATTGCTGCCCCTCGTGCTGTGGCTTTCGATCGCCTGGCGGATGTTAAGTCATGTCCATGTCGCGCTCTGGGTGATTGCGACGCTTCTGCTCGCTGTGGTTCCATTAATAGTGGCTTTGCTTGCCCCCTATCGTCGCTAGCCGGATGACTCTAGAACCTTTGCCCATTGATCTGACGACCAGCTTATACCAGGCGAACGCCGCCGCTGCCAAGCTCGCCCGCAGTCGGACGCTGCAAAGAAATGCCGCCCTGCAAGCAATCTTAAATTTACTCAAAGACAAGCAAAACGAAATTCTAGAAGCCAATACCCTTGATCTGGAAACCAGCCGCGAGATGGCAGCTTCAGAGGTGGTTTTAGGCTGGCTTAAACTCACGCCAGAGCAACTCCAAACCACAACTCGCCTCCTGCAACAGTTGATTGCCCTGCCCGATCCTCTAGAGCGGATGATTAGCAGCGCCTATCGAACGGAGCAGTCACAAACCTATACGCAACTCGCACCGTTGGGAGTCGTGGCTTTTGTCTATGAGGCGTTTCCAGTCTTGGCAATTATCGCGGCCGCCATGTGCATTAAAACAGCCAACAGCATTGTCCTCAAAGGCAGCAGCGAAGGCAGTCAATCGAATCAAGTCATTGCTGACCTATTGCAGACAGGGGTTGAGAGGGCTGGGTTGCCAACTGGCTGCGTGCAGGCTTTGGCTAGCGACGGCAGCATTTTGGTGAGAGATCTGATTGCTCAAGAGCAAGACATTGATCTTGTCATTCCCTACGGTCGCCCAAATTTAGTCCAGCAGGTGGTGAGGCAATCGGCTGTGCCGGTCTTAAAATCTGTACGAGGCAATTGCTATCTGTTTTGGTCGGCCACCGGCAGCGCCGAAGTGGCTAAATCGATGATTATCGATAGCCATCAGGGTGATCCTGATCCCGTCAATGCGATTGAAAAGGTGCTGCTCCATGCCAACTTAAATCGCTCTTTATTGGTGGTGTTGTTTAACTCTCTGAAAGCCAAAGGATTTGGGCTACGGGCAGAAGCAGAATTAGCCGCAGAATTTCCTGAGTTACAGGTCGCGAGTGAAACGGAGTGGAAACAGCCCTACTTAAAGAAAATTGTTGCCTTTCGGAAAGTTCCAGGGCTAGAGGCAGCGATCGCCTGGATCAACACCCACAGCAGTTGCCATGCCGACTGCATTGTCACCGAGTCCTACCAAGAAAGCCGCGCCTTCATCCGGGAAGTGGACAGTGCCTCAACTTACATCAATGCTTCGCCCCGGTTTTATCGCAGCATTGGCAATCTGCCCGGTGGCATCTCGTTAGGGATGTCTAACCAGAAAGGCTACTCTCGCGGTGTCATTGGCCTCACCGCTTTAATGACCACCAAATCGGTCATTCAAGGCGAAGAAACAGTCAAAAATGAGTGAGTATTCACACTTAGCGCCTCTTTCAAAACAGCAGCGATCGCAACTTGTGCAAGCTGCCCAGTCTGTGGCCAACCGTGCCTACGCCCCTTATTCTCACTTTCAGGTTGGGGCGGCTGTATTGACCGAAACCGGCCAAATTTTTGGCGGCTGTAACGTTGAAAATGCTTCCTACGGTTTGGCCATTTGCGCCGAACGAGCGGCGATTTTTGCCGCGATCGCTCAAGAAGGCGGAGCCAATTTTCAAATCCGGGCGATCGCCGTTGTCCACGCCAACCGCCTCCCCCTCTCTCCCTGTGGTGCCTGTCGGCAAGTGATTGCCGAATTTGGCCCCGATGCTGAAGTCATTTTTAGCACTGCCGAAGGTGAAATCAGTGTATCGATGACCGAGTTGCTACCCCACAGTTTTCGACTAGACCCGTTGTGAATTACCCGACGCTCATGCTTTGCATAGAGCGCGGGCTTCCAATTTCAACGGGAGGAACCTCTGAGTTAGTGGATTTTTTACGTCCAGAACCCTTTGGATTTACACTCCCTCGATTGGCAGTA
>JAHHGS010000130.1 GCA_019359715.1 Aphanocapsa sp. GSE-SYN-MK-11-07L
TCATCAAATGTGCTGCACTCAACCGAATGATTCAGATCGCGAAGCCGGAGAGTTATCCCGTCGCTTGCTAACAACACCCTGCGATAAGCCAACCTTTCTTCTTTAGTGAATTATGCAACAAAGCCAACTCGACCTCAATAATATCTGGAGTTTGGGCAGATTGAGGGTATTTAGACTTCAAATCTTCGAGAACTTGTTTGATTGCTTGCAGAGCTTGAGTGAGTTGATCGTTTTGCTCAGTATTGTACTGAATGCCAATCTGATCGCCTTGGTTAGTAACCTGACCTGTAATAATAGTGCCGACTTGCTGAACATGAAAGATGGGTTGCTTACTCGATGAGTCATTCATAGGATTTGGTGGGATTAAAGTGATCATTTGATCCAAGGCTTCGATGATGGCAAGGCGTACTTGACTATCTGGATCAGTCAGTAGGACTTCAAGCAGGGTTGCAACTGCTTTGGGGTTATCCTGTTTACCCAATGATTGAGCAGCTCTAGCTCGGAGCAATGGATCTCTGGATTCTCGCAGCAGTTTGTTAAGGATCTCAACATAAGCATCCTGCTGTTGAGGATTCAGGGACATTCATAACTCCTAGGCAACAGAACGACTCGTCATCACAACATCACCAAGAGCCTTGATAGCACTGTAGCGAACCAGGTTATCCGGGTCTTCAAGCAATTCCATTAGAGTCGGCAGTGAAGCTGTATCTCCTAGCTTTCCGAGCGCCATTGCTGCATGTTCTCGAACATGGGGAATAAGATGATGTAGCGCACGTCGTAACCCTGAAATTGTCAAGTCTGATGGAATTTGACTTAGGGCGATCGCGGCACCATAACTGACTTCTGGGTTCATGTGTTCGAGGGTTTCCAATAAACCTGGAACTGAAGCTGGAGATTTGAGGTTGCCAATCACTGAAGCTGTTTGTTCGCGGACATTGGAGTCTGGATCTTCCAGGGCTAACAATAAACCAGAAATCGCAGTTCCATCATCAAAGTGCCCCAAGGCAAATGCAGCGTTGACTCGTACTTGTGCGTCCTGATCTTCATGCAAAGCTTTAAGTAAGCCAGTGATAGCTGAACTGTGGCTCAGCTTTCCGAGTGCTTCAGCGGCTACAGCGCGAACCTGAAATACCGGATCAGCTTGGAGGATTTTGAGTAAGCCTTCAGCAGCGGCAACACTACCGATTTGCCCAAGTGCCTGTACGGCTTGGCTGCGGACATTGGGATTAGAATCTTCTAAAGTTTTAAGTAAGCCAGGAATAGCGGCTTCAGCCCTGACTTTGCCTAAAGTTTCTGCAACTGCCGTGCGAACATTAGAATCTGCATCAAAAAGCGCTTTCAGGAGCGTTGGCACCGCATAAGCATCCGTAAACTTGGCCAGAAATGCTGCTGCCCTCGCTCGAACTGCTGGGCTTGCATCGTTGAGAAGCACTTTACAGAAAGTATCAATAATCGACTCGTAATCAGTACAGTTTTGAATCATAGATGATGTTCCTGAGATTGAATGGGTTCAGGTAAGTTTTGAATTCCAACTTGCCCGGTTTGATTATGAACCGGCCCGTTGATGACAATGCCAATATAAACTTGTGTTGCTATCTGCTCTTCTGATGTTTGATTCCTAACTTCCACTTCCTTTTGCGCTGCCTGAAAGACTTCGTAGTTATAGAACTTGCATCGTGATTGGATAGCAGCAATAGTCTCAAATATTTCAACGTTTTTATTTTCTAATAAAAATTTAGAAAGACAAGATAAAAGTTGAGGCCTACCAACTCTTCCTAGAGTTGAGGTAGAAAACACGTCTCCGCTGTCTTGTAAGATTTTTAAAATAACTTTAACATCAGTTTCTTGATTAATCCTTTCGTAGAGATTAGAGCCTGTAATCTCCATCTGCTTGTCTTCTTTGGCTTGATTAGCAACCACTAGAGTAGGGAAATAAGCAATTTCATCTAGCGCGTACGTAGCTTTGGAGTACACGTCTGGATTATTGCTACTCAGAATACGATTAAGAGCCTCAACAGCTAATTCACTACCATCTATACCAATTCTCCACAAAGAAGAGGCAGCACACCAACCAACTCTGTCATCTTCATCTTCTAAAGTTTGAATTAGGTCTTCCACAACATCATCTCTGCCGGTCTCCCCTAAGACCTGAGCAGCGCTTAGTCGAATGTCAAATTTCTCGCTACTCAATGCATTAACCAAAGCTCTAATTGCAGTTTCACTATTTATCGTTGCTAATGCTAAAGCAGCTCTAAAACCAACTAAAGATTCATCGTCACTTTCATCGTACATCGTCTTGGTGAGAATTTTAATAGAAATTTCACTATTAATTTTGCCAAGTGCGGAAGCAGCATCTTGGCGAATCCAATGATTACTATCACTCAGGAACTGGCATAACACAGGTATTGCAAATTCGGAGCGTGTTGAGCTGAGAAGTTGAATTTTGATCCGAGTAGGGATATCTCGTTCAACCACTAAATCAACAGTTCTTTCTTGAAATTCTAATTTTGCTTCACCTGCCAGCCTTGACCCCAACATTAAGTCAACATTTAGAGCCAGCTTCACTATCTGTATTGCCTGTTGTTCATCATCAACTAGTTTTATCAGTAATGCTATGGATTCTGTCCAATCCCAATAATTAAGATAGCACTGAAATAGTTCTAGATTAATCATGCTGTGTCGCAGTTCCGCGAGCAAATACTCTGCCGAATAGTACTCCTGAATTAATTGGTGGCAAAACTCAATCTCATCGTGATTTTTGGGTGTAATCAAATGATGTTTGAGCAAATCTTCTAGGCAGGTTCTTGCAAGATTACGCGGATCACTCCAATCGTTCTTCTTTAGATATTCAGTTAGCAGGTCTTCGGCCTCATGGCGGGAAATGCTTAATCGCAGCCCATGAGGGTCATCCTGTGGCATCATTGCAAATGCAATCTGCTGCAACAGCCTTAACCACAAGGATTTTGAAGCTTTATGCACTTGCACATCACCCTTAAGTTTGTTGGCGTAAATGTCAGCGAATTTCTGAAACATCGCTCCCAAATTGGATGGAACTCTGCCTTCTGACTGGTAAACGCTACATAACATCCACAGTAACAAAGGTGTTTCACCAAATTTTCTGAGACGCTGATCGAGCTGCCTTAGCAAGCTGCTGCCGTTTTTTTCTCCCAGGTAGGTGCCTACAAATTGTCGCATTTGAGCTTCTGTCAGCGGGAGCATCTCCAGCTTTTTTTTAATGCCCATATCGTTGCTCCACCCTAAATCTCGGGTGGTAACAATCATGGGAGTTTTAGAGTAGTGGCCTTGAAATTTCTTGAGTTTCTGCTGTGCGCTTTCTGTCTGCTGTGCGAGTGCTGAGGGAAGTTCGTTTAAGCCATCAATCAGTAAGAATAGCTTTCCTTGATGTAAAAGCAAATCTAGAGTTTCTTGATTGAGATCTAATAGTTCTTCTGTGTCATGTTTTTTCAGAAAAGCTTCAATCAGCTCAAAGATTGTTCCTGTGCTCCGAAGCTTCACAAGTACAGGGATTTGACTGGAATGCCCTATGAGAGCTTGCTCCGCTTTTTCCAGCAGCAATCGTTCTAAAGCAGTCGACTTACCTGAGCCAGGTCGTCCCACAAGCAGAACATGTTCACTGGCGTATTTGCAAATCCCTTCTAAGATGGGCAACCGCTCAATTTTCTCTTGTGGTTCTTGCTGGCTATTTTCGGCATCTTTGATCTCAACTCGCTGTACTCTCAAATCCAGCAGAGGAGGCTTTTTTGGATTTAATCCTTGCAGAGATTGACGATTTAAGGCATCGGTAGGCGTGTAAAATTCTTGCCAGCGCGGCAAATCTTCATTGCTACAGATTGACTTTAGGTAAGATTGAAAATTCAGATTATTGACACTGCTCATGCCACCTGTCGATCCAGATTCGATGTTCTCATCATAGGTGATTCGTAAATCTGGGTGATTCTTCAGCTAGCTGAGCGTACCACTGGCAATAGGGTTCCCAATCGCTACTACTTAGCCCGGGATTGAGAAGTTTTTAAGCAAGCCCTAGCTGCCGATCTGAAAATCTTGCTCAAACAGTTGGCGGGTCATCGGTTGCTGGACTTCTAGTCCTTCTCCACCCAGAACTTTTAGTGGTTCGCCAGCAATCGAAACCCAAACCTTGGCTTTGGGGTCAAGGCTGGAAGCGGTGTAAATGATTTGCCCCAACCGGCCCTGCATGGAGACACTGCCACCGCCGGACAAAAATTCTTTCGACAAGTCGAGGTGGACGCCATCTGACTCAACCTTAAGGGAATTGAGCTGGGTGCCGATCGGAATCGTCGTTGTCAAATTGGGATTAGCTGGGCCAGCCAGTAATCTTTCAAGACCTGCTTTTAAAACCGAGGCTGGGGTGCGATCGCCTGGGTCTAAGTCTGACAGTTTGATCAGTGTGGGAGAAAATTTGAGACTTCCTTGATTGGCCTGCAACCAGTAGATTTCTAGTTTTTCAGCCGTGACTACGGATGAAGTGGGGCTAACCACAGGAGTGGGAGTAGGAGCCGTACTCTTCCAGGTCAGCCAGGCTGCTGTCCCACCGACAATTAAAATAAGCGCTGCAAGCCCAATAACCCAGCCACTTGAAGACCGTTGACCGTTTGACATAGCTGCAAATCATCGATAAACATAGGATTGACCATCACCATGAGCTTTCAACCACAGATTAGAATCCAGCCGGCAAGAATGTGCTGCTTGGCGCTGATTTCTTAACCGTTGGCGATGGCTAATTCTCTAAGCTAGACTCCACTATTCAATCTAAAGTTTCGCAATCTGGAACAAAAAAAGCTGAACTTTAGATCTTTAAACGTTAAAGCGAAATAACATCACATCGCCTTCCTGCACGACATATTCTTTACCTTCACTGCGAACCAACCCTTTTTCTTTGGCGGCCGTCATTGATCCTGTTGTGACTAAGTCAGCATAGGCAACGGTTTCAGCCCGAATAAATCCGCGCTCAAAATCAGTGTGGATCGTGCCAGCCGCTTGCGGGGCTTTAGCACCAGTTGAGATTGTCCAAGCGCGGGTTTCTTTCGGGCCGGAGGTAAAAAATGTGCGTAGGCCCAACAGCGTGTAAGTAGCGCGAATCAGAGACTTGAGTCCCCCCTCTGAAACGCCAAGCGAGTCCAAGAATTCTTGCCGATCGCCCTCCGGTAGTTCTACCAGTTCCGACTCGACTTGGGCCGAAACCACCACGACTTGGGCTTGCTCTGGGGCAGCCCACTGCCGCACCTGCTCTACCCAGGCATTGCCGGTTGCTAAATCAGTTTCGGCCACATTGGCGGCGTAAATGACGGGCTTGCTTGTCAGCAGCCCCAGAAACTTAGTGGCTTCGGCTTCTTCTTGGTCTAAATCAGCCTGGCGAGCTGGTTTGCCCTCGTTCAGCAGCGCTGATAGTTTTTCGAGCGCATTCAGTTCAATTTGGGCTTCTTTGCTGGTGCGAGCCGCTTTACGGGTGCGTTCAATCCGGCGATCGATTTGTCCTAGGTCAGACAGGGCTAGCTCTAAATTAATGATTTCAATGTCTCGAATTGGGTCAACGGAGCCTGCGACATGAATAATATCGTCATCTTCAAAGCAGCGGACAACATGGACGATCGCATCAACTTCCCGAATATTGGCTAAAAACTGATTGCCTAAGCCTTCGCCCTGGCTGGCTCCTTTCACCAAGCCAGCAATATCAACAAATTCAACTCGCGTCGGCACAATCTCTGCCGAGCTAGACAGCTCCGATAAAACCTGCAAGCGCTGATCGGGGACAGCCACCACTCCAACATTTGGCTCAATCGTACAAAAGGGAAAGTTGGCTGCATCCGCTTTGGCGTTAGCAACCAGGGCGTTAAATAGGGTCGATTTACCGACATTTGGCAGTCCGACAATACCGGCTCTCAGCATGGAATTTGAGGATATAAACGCAAAAAAACAAGGGGCGATAGGCCAGCCCAGATTCCACCATACCGCAATTGCTCAACCCTGCTTCGAGGCAGAGAATTTTGCGCCGCCCGAATTGCCTAACCACCTTACAATGAAAGCGAAACTGTGAATTTCTGAGAGGTCAGTTGTGGCGGCTTTCCACCCAGAGATTGATCTAGCTGAATATATTGACCATACCCTGCTCGATCCGCTGGCCAGCCCAGAGGCGATCGCCCAGCTTTGCCAAGAGGCAGACCGCTATCGCTTTCCGACCGTTTGCGTGTTTCCGATTCACGTTCGGCAGGCGGTAGAGCTACTGCATCAAAAACATCCCCAAGTTTGCACTGTGATTGGCTTTCCGACCGGGGCTCACACCAGCGCCGTCAAACGCTACGAAGCCGAAGAAGCGGCCGAAAATGGGGCGATGGAACTGGATGTTGTCATTAATCTGAGTTGGCTCAAAAGCGGTCAAACCGAAGCTCTGCACCGAGAGCTGGCAGAAATTTGCTCATCCACCGGCTTAACGGTAAAAGCAATTTTAGAAACGACGCTATTAACCGATGCCGAAAAGCAACTGGCAGCAGAGGTTTGCTTAGAGGCTGGCGTCAGCTTTTTGAAGACCAGCACGGGTTGGCACGGAGGAGCCACCGTGGCCGATGTCAAACTCCTGAAGGCAGTTGCCCGCGATCGGGTGGGGGTAAAAGCCTCTGGCGGGATTCGCACCGCTGAGCAAGCCTTAAATTTAGTCCTAGCTGGGGCAACCCGCTTAGGAACCTCCCACGGTATCGCCCTCATTCAGCAGCGAGAAGCAGGGGAGGGTGGAGATGCAGGATATTGAGCGCAGGAGTTACGGAATTAGATCCCCCAACCCCGCTTAAAAAATCGACAGGACAAGCACTTTACCCCACACTAATGAGTCGGACTTACAAAGCGACGGGAATCAATCTCAAGGCGATGCCGCTGGGCGAGGCCGATCGCTTGTTGACCATTTTGACCCGTGAATATGGGCTGGTGCGGGTGGTTGCCCCTGGTGCTCGTAAAACCCGATCGCAACTGGGCGGACGCACAGGACTATTTGTCGTGAATGAGTTACTAATTGCCAAGGGGCGATCGCTCGATAAGCTCTCGCAGGCAGAAACCCTAGCGTCTTACCCTGGCTTGAGTAAACACTTGGCCACCCTGGCCGCTAGCCAATATCTGGCGGAACTTGTCCTCTACCAAGCCCTCAGCGACCAGCCCCAAGACGACCTGTTTTGCTTGCTGTGCGAGCGCCTAGCCAGTTTGGAAACAGCCACACCTGATCAGGTTTTACCGCTGCTGACCCAATCGGTGTTTGATCTTTTAGATTGGGGAGGTGTGGCCCCGCAAGTGCAAGCTTGCTGTCTAACTCAGCGCTCTTTGCGGCCAGATTTAAAAAATCCCGATTGGCGAATTGGTTTTAGCCTAGCTGCGGGTGGTACGGTGAGTTTAGATGCTCCAGAATTACTAGAGCGATCGCCCAGAGCTGCTGAACCGTCTACCCAATCCCGTAAACCTGCCCCCAAACCCTTGGCTCTGACGGCAATTGAGCTTGCTCTCTTGCAGCAGATTTCTAATTCCGGTTCTGATCCCAACAGCCAGTATCCGGCTGCGGTTTGGATTTCAGTTGAGCGACTGTTGCGCCAATACGCCCAATATTATTTTGATCGCCCAATTCGCTCTGCTGCTCTGATGGATTCCTGCTTTTCTCCTCTCCCCAGCGTCCTATAATCACCTTGTGGCTCCATGTCTCGACTGTCTGATTCTGACTTTGACACAGCGCCCCCTGGCCGCTTTGGTGCGCCTGAAAAATCGATGGACAATTTGCCAAGTGAATTAGATGAAGTGGCGATCGACTGGTCTGCCTCGCTATTGAGTTCAAAATTAGGGCGAGAGCCAGAGTTTGCCGTCCCCCTGGCTAGCAATTCTAGCCCTTCCAATTCAGGCGAATCTGCCTCCCCAGGGGCGGATTCGCCTGAAGTTGATTTGGACGTTGATTTGACTGAAGTGGTGGAAATTCCTGTCCAGGGAGTTTGGGCAGTTTTGCACAATCGAAACTTTCTCCGGCTTTGGGCTGGGCAAGTGTTTTCTCAGCTCGCCGACAAGGTTTACCTGGTACTGATGATTGCCCTGATTACGACTCGGTTTCAGAGCGCAGATCAAACCGTCAGCGGTTGGGTATCTGCAATTATGGTCGCCTTTACGATTCCGGCTGTCTTGTTTGGCTCGGTGGCTGGAGTGTATGTTGATCGCTGGCCGAAAAAAACGGTCTTGGTGCTGACCAATTTGCTGCGGGGTGGACTGGTGCTAGTGCTCCCTACCTTGCTCTGGTTGCTGGCAGGCTGGGGATCAATTGGGGCAATTCCGGTTGGGTTTTGGGGACTGCTGGGGGTGACGTTTTGCGTCTCTACCCTCACCCAGTTTTTTGCGCCGGCTGAACAAGCAGCAATTCCGCTCATTGTCGAGCGATCGCAGTTGCTGAGCGCTAACTCGCTCTACACGCTAACGATGATGGTGGCAGTTGTGGTTGGTTTTGCCGCAGGTGAGCCGCTGCTCTCTTTGGCAGACATGCTGGTGTCTGGTTTGGGCATCACTTGGGGGCGAGAGCTAGTGCTGGGGGGATGCTACGCGATCGCCGGACTGCTGCTGCTTTTTCTGAAGACGGGTGAAAATACGGCCGCCCTCAACCCCGACCCGCCTCAGATCTGGCAAGATATTCGGGACGGCTTAAATTATCTCAATCAGCAAAAAACTGTTCGAGCCGCCCTAATTCAACTGGTGATTTTATTCTCGGTTTTTGCTGCTTTAGCGGTGCTCGTGGTGCGGATGGCAGAGATTCTGCCAGAGATTAAATCTTCCCAGTTTGGCTTTTTGCTAGCGGCGGGGGGCGTGGGGATGGCGATCGGAGTGTTTATCTTGGGTCATTGGGGTGATCAGCTCACCCATCGGCAACTCAGCTTGGTCGGGGCGATCGGCATGGCCGCCTCCCTATCTGGTCTATCGCTGTTTACGCTCTACCTGTGGCCAAGCTTGCTGCTGCTCTGCTGTTTAGGCACCTTTGCCGCCCTGGTCGGTGTGCCGATGCAAACCACCATTCAAGCCGAAACGCCCGAAGAAATGCGGGGCAAAATTTTTGGGCTGCAAAATAATGCTGTCAATATTGCCCTCAGCCTGCCTTTAGTTCTGGCAGGGGTGGCAGAAACTTTTTTGGGCTTACCAACCGTGCTGCTTGTGCTCGCAAGTGTCGTCACTTTGGGGGGAATTTTTACCTGGTATATTTCCGGTTCCGGCTCATCTACAATCGAGAGTAGCTGATCGTACTCTTTATTACTGATTGTCCGAATGCATATTGCCTGGCTGGGAAAAAAATCACCTCCCTGCGGTAACGTTACCTACAGTCGAGAAATTACCAACGCTTTACTAGACCGTGGTTATCGAGTCAGTTTTTTGCATTTTGCCCAAGAGCAAGGGCAGTCTCAACCGCTAGATGTTGAAGAAGTGTCGCTGCCCTTCCTCTATAAATCTCAGGTTTATACAATTCCGAGCTTTCGGGCCAGTAAAGTGCTGATTGAATCGCTGCAAACCCTGAAACCAGATTTGGTTCACGCTTCGCTGACGCTATCCCCGCTTGACTTTCTGCTGCCAGAAATTTGTGAAGAACTGGCAATCCCGCTGGTGGCAACATTCCATCCAGCCTTTAGCGATAAACATCGGAATTTATCCTCAGGGACGCAGCATTTCATGTATCAGCTTTATGCTCCTTTTTTGGCTAACTACGACCATGTGATTATTTTTTCCCAGGCTCAGCAAGAGGTATTAATTCGGCTGGGGGTGCCGGCTGAACGGTTGGTGGTAATTCCAAATGGGGTTGATGTTGACAAGTATTCCCCTGGGCCCTCCCAGGTCAAAGCCGAATTCAACTGCGATCGCCTGTTTGTTTACCAAGGGCGAATTGCGATCGAAAAAAACGTCGAAGCTCTCCTGCGCGGCTGGCGGAAAGCCAAAATGCCGCCCGGCTGCAAGCTAGTGCTGGTTGGAGAAGGGGCGCTGATGAGTTCGCTGATGTCTACCTACGGCCCAGAACAAAATATTCTTTGGTTGGGGATGATTGCTGACGAACAGCGGCGGATTGAAATTTTACGCGGGGCAGATGTGTTTATTTTGCCCTCTTTTGTTGAGGGGCTGTCTCTTTCTTTGCTGGAAGCAATGGGCTGCGGCTTAGCCTGCCTGGCCACAGATGTCGGAGCTGATGGTGAGGTGCTAGAAGCCGGAGCCGGAATCGCCCTCCATCCTCAATACGTCCAGAGTCAACTGCGTACCCTGCTGCCACTATTTGAACAACACCCAGAAATAGTGACGATTTTGGGTCAAAAAGCTCGCCAGCGGGTGGTTGAACGCTACAGCCTCAGTCGCAATATCGATTGCCTAGAAAAGTTTTATGACCAAGTTGTCCGCAAAGTTAAACCCTACGCCCACTCTTAATCTCCCAAAATATGTGCCTTAACCATCCTTCTGCCTTCAGTCAAACCAGTCAGATTAACCTCCGCTTTAACCTAGCGATCGCGTAAAACCAAGCCGCTATTTTTAGCGGTAATATGGTAGCTAATACTACACTAACCCTACGAATAAACTGGATTAGGGCGAGTGCGAATCAACTCTTTTGGACAACGACAGTAGCTATGAATCACGGTCTTGCAGACGAACAATCCGGATTTGATTTGGAAGCCCTTAACTTTAAATTTTCTGAGGCTGATCCCAAGTCAGTCCTGGCTTGGTGTCTAGAGAATATTCCCCAAGGACTAGTCCAAAGCAGTGCTTTTAGTATCAGCGGTATGGTAATTATGGACCTGCTCTATCGAGAGCTAAAGCCGCAGCCCCCGGTGCCAGTTTTGTTCCTAGACACCCTGCATCATTTCCCTGAAACGCTGGCGCTTGTCCAGAAAGCTGCTGAAATCTACAACTTAGACCTAAGGATCTACAAAAGCTCAGATGTGGCTAGCAAAGAGGCTTTTGCCGCCCGCTATGGCGAAGCCCTCTGGCAGACCGATACTAGTCAATTTTATCAACTCACTAAGGTCGAGCCGCTCCAGCGGGGGCTAACGGAGCTGGGGGCGATCGCCTGGATTAACGGGCGCAGGCGCGATCAGTCTGCTGTCCGGGCCAGCATTCCGATTTTTGAGCTAGATCAGCACCAGCGACTCAAGATCAATCCTTTGGCTACCTGGACAAATCGCGATGTTTGGGCCTATGTGTTTGAACATAATGTAATCTACAATCCCCTCTACGACCAAGGCTACACCAGTATTGGCGATCAGCCGACCACTACCCCCACCCATACGCTTGAGGATGAACGAGCTGGGCGTTGGCGTGGCTCAGAACGCACAGAATGCGGCATTCACTAAGGAGCGTAGTGAAGTGACCAAATAAATGGCGGGTGATGGATTAAGCAGCGGAGTATTGGCAAAAAAACGATCTGTGGAACCTCCGGTTTGTAAAATGTTTCAAAGTAAATGTAGAGGTTAATTCCTCGTTTCCTTTGTCATTTGGGTGCTTGTATTCATGCTTATCCCTGTGCGATCGCAATTTTTCTGGCCGTGCAACTTGTTGCTGACAGTCATCATGCTCCTGTTGGGCAATGTCGGAAATGCTAGCTTCTCCTCTGGTGTGGCTCTGGCTCAACCAGCGACGAATCAGCCGGAAATCAAAACTGATATCACTAATATTAGTAATCAAGATGTCCGTAGCTATGCGGCGGTGGTATTGGCGATTGAACCAATCCGCCTCAAGTATTACGACTTAGCTCGCCAGCAAATGGCAGGGAAAATGCCCCAAGACCTTTGCTTAGGCAATCAGAAAGCCAATATACCTAACGGGCTGGAAGATATCTGCAATAGCTATATGCAAGAATCAACGGCAATTATCGAAGCCAATGATTTAACGCCCGGTCAATTTGATGCGATTACAAAGCAAGCCCAAACCGATAAAGCACTCCGCGATCGAATTCAGCAGCACCTTCGGCAACAGCAAAAAGCCAAACCCTAAACTTCTTGATCAAACTGCCGGTATATTTCATGCAGTCTCCTGACCGTCAGCTCAGATTCGCTCCCGTTGCAGAAACTCTTTCCTAGACTGCCGCAACTGTCAAGCTGGGGGTTTACCTGATTAAATAGCCTTGCTCAATCTGTTGAGGTAGATTTGCTAATACATGGGCATCAACATTGCAGTCTACGCAGAGAAGTTCAACGGCAATGAGTGGTTCGCTGAACCAACACAATTGTATGTTGAGGAACTGTTTGATCATCAAACGGGCGAATCGTGGCTGGAGCCGCAGGCAATTTACTACGATAGAAATGATCAACTGTCAGAAATTTTAGGGATGCGTCAACCCTTCAATGACCTAACCCAAATTGTCAGTCAAGCACGAGGATTTCCTGAAGATATTTCCGGGGAATTAATCGATCATTTTGCCCGCACCTGGCTCCAGGACTGGTGGAAAGAACCACAGGACTGGTTGCTGCTTCGCCAGCAGGCCAGAAATCTGAATTTTGACCAAACCTGGTTCTTGCTGAGTGAGTTGTTGAGTTTCGACTGGTACGGTCAGCAACAGCAGCACTACGGCGAGGTCAAAGCAGAGGATGCTTCCCGATTTGGGGATGGACAGCAACACTTTCCGGCTGACTTGACAGGTGGAGTCTGGAAAAATCAGTCTTTCCGTCCCACGGGTCAACCTCAACCTGGCTATGCTCAGGTGTCATGGATTGAAACCTACGCTGAGAAAGTCGGCAGCAGATTTATGAACCAAGTCCTGCCTTTGCTGCAAACCTACGGCACTCCCAACAACGTGCGGATTGTCCTCTGGCTGGAAGTTTGAGCGCTTATCGGCTAGATGCGCCAGCGATCGCCTTCACCTCACCTCTCGTGTCACTTTCCTGAAGCTGGGCCGCAATCCGCTCGCCAAATTCAGCGTCAATATTAGCCAGGCCCAGCAATTGCAGATATTCTTGCCAAGTTAAGCCCGCCGCTTCAATGATTCCCAGCGCTTCAGTTTCCACCTCCTGCTCTAGCTGTTGAGCTTCTGACTGAGTTTCTGCCCCTTGCAAAATTCCTTCTCGTTGCTCAATTAAGCGCAAAACTTGCAGGTAAGCATTCACAAATTGGCTAACTTTTTCGGAAGAAATGTCGCTGGCGCTGCGATTAGCGGGTTCAACCACCATCTCAGCCGGGGCAGGCTGCTCACTGGCAGCCCAACTGACACTGCTCCAAAACAATCCAGACAGCAGCACTGCTAAAACCAGCCCTGTCTGAAGGCTCAACTTCAAGCCTGCCCAAACTTTAGCAAAATTATCCCTGACGTACCTCAGCAAAAATCGCCTCCAAAATTTCCTGTGCGCCCTGTTGCCGCAGTCGCTGCGCCAATTCTAGTCCCAGTTGTTCCGCCGTTGCGGGTAAGCCACTCACGGTATCTTTAATCAGCTTTTGCCCGTCTAAGCTCGCCACTAGCCCTGTGATCACAAGTTGGTCAGCTTCAAATCGAGTATTGACGCCAATCGGCACCTGACAGCCGCCTTCTAACTCCCGCAAAAAGGCCCGCTCTGCCAAACAGCGTTGAGCAGTTGGCCTATGCTCTAGCACTTTCAGCAGGCTTAGAACTTCGGTATCCCCCTCGCGGCACTCAATTCCCAGCGCTCCTTGACCAACGGCATAAAGCGAAATTTCGGTTGGAATCACTTGGTGGATGCGATCGCTAAATCCTAACCGCTGCAATCCAGCGGCGGCCAAAATCAAAGCATCGTATTCGCCGGCATCCAGCTTGGCCAAGCGAGTATTCAGGTTGCCGCGCACATCTTTAAACGCCAAATGGGGGAAGTGATGGCGCAGTTGAGCCAAGCGTCGCAGCGAAGAAGTTCCGATCACCGCCCCGGCTGGCAGTGTATCTAGCTGCTTGTCTTGGTGGTTACTGTGCACGACTAGAGCATCAGCCGGATTTTCGCGCTCGGTGATGCAGCCCAGCATCAACCCCTCTGGCAGATTAGTCGGCAAGTCCTTGAGGGAATGAACAGCAAAGTCTGTTTCCTGGTTGAGCATGCCCAACTCTAATTCTTTGGTGAATAGCCCCTTGTCGCCAATTTTGGCCAGCGCCACATCCAAGATTTTGTCGCCCTGAGTGCTCATTGTATGGACTTCAAAGCTGCGATCAGGAAAGTGTTTTTGCAGTGTCTCTTGCACCCAGTAAGTTTGAACTAAGGCAAGCTGACTTTTACGAGAGCCAATGCGAATCGGACGACTGGGGCTAGAAACGGACATCAATAACCTGCTTAAAAAGGATTTGAAACGCTGAGTGAAGTCGGCAAGTTTTCAGCAAAAGACTGCCATTTCTTACTCTAGTAGATTTCTGTCCCCATCGTTGTTGCGGTTGAGGGAAGTGGGGAAAGGCAGAGGTTGAAAGGCGGAGGGCAGAAGGAAGAATTAGCTTACCCTTGCGATCTGTTCAGGGCTGACTAATCAGACGACTAAGGCCTGTTGCGACAATTATCGCAGTGCTGACAGCGCAAATTTCTGCTCTCTGTTCCAAACCCAAAAGCCCTTAACAGAAACCCCCAACGGCAGCCAGTTGTTTTCAGGTAGGGCAACATTTGCTCAGGCTTTTTAGCCCCAACGATCGCCTGCTGATTCCAACCAGAGTGAATGACATAGTGAAACGGGTCTTGCCAGGTTAACTGTCCCGCTTGGTGCAAAAGGGCTAAGGCAATCGCTGATTCTGGTTGATTGAGGCTGCGCGCATCTCCCTGCTGAGGAAGCTGTGGGATTAGCTTTTGGGCAGCTTGCTGCTGTGATTTGAGCTGCTGGGCAAAAAAGCGCCGCTGATCGCGATCGCTCGGTTCTAGCCAGCCGGTCGGCTCACTAACTAAGGTCACGGCGATCGCGGGTTGCCCATCTCGCCCGGCCCGCCCAATTTCTTGGATGTATTCCGTCAAAGAGAGCGGGGCTTGAAAGTGACAAATCCAGCGGCAGTTGGGTTTATTAATCCCCAGCCCAAAAGCGCTGGTACAGACAACAAACCTCTGCTGACCCGCTAGCCACTGGCTTTCCAGTTGTCGCCGCTCGGCTGCACTCAGTCCACCGTGGTAGGCAACGGTAGGATGTCCCTGTTCAGTCAGCCAGGTGGCGAGCTGCTGACAATCTTGGCGCGTCCGAGCATAGACCAAGCCTGACCCTGACTGGGCCTCAATCAGCCGCAAAACTTGCCAACGCCGCTGCGCCGCTGACCAAACGGTTTGGATTTGCAGAGCCAAGTTGGCTCGATAGGGGCTATAGCGGAACAGCTTGGGCTGTTGCAGACCCAGGACAGTCTGGATCGTGCCTTGGGTTGCGGGGTCAGCCGTGGCCGTAAAGGCGGCGATCGCGATTTGGGCACCCGCCGGTTTATAGCCTAACAAGGCCGAACGGACAGTTCCTAAACGACGGTAGCTAGGCCGAAAGGTACTACCCCACTCGACCAGGCAGTGGGCTTCGTCTACCACCAGCCCATTTATTTGCACCTGGGGCAAGCACAACTGCTCCCAAACGGCTCGGCTCAGCAACGTTTCCGGTGAGAGGTAAAGCAGACGCAACTGTTGGCGCTCGATCGCCCCTAGCAAACGCTGTTTCTCAAACCGAGACAGTTGCCCGTGCAGGCTAGCCGCCGGGAGCTGCCGCTGGCGCAGGTCAGTCACCTGATCTTCCATTAAGGCAATTAGGGGTGAAATCACCAGCGTTAATCCCTGCTGCAAAATCGCCGGGAGCTGAAAACACAACGACTTGCCTGCCCCAGTTGGTAAAACAATCAGAGCATCTTGCCGAGTCAACAGGCTCCGAATGACTTCTGCCTGCGGGGGGCGAAAATCGGTGTAGCCCCAGTAGCGTTGAAACTCAGCTTGCGCAGTCTCTAAAGGATCTGGGGAATTTGGTGTCTCTGTCGCTTCGGCATCCATGCCTTTGGCTCAACGTGGATTTCGCAGGCTGAGATTCAGCTTGTAGGCCGTGGGTGCAAAGGCCATGATCTCAATCTGGTAGTTTCCGGTTGTTGTCAGCTTGCCCTTCCAATCTCCAAGCCCATAGGCGTTTTTAATCGGCTGACCGCTGGGCGATCGCAAATTCAACGTGACTGAGCCATCGACAATCACTGCTGTTAAAACTTGTCCTGCCTGCCCTCGCACCAGGTAACGCTTGGGCCGACCTGGATTGACCCAGCCGGAAAACTTGCGGATTTTGCCAGCCGGGAGACTCTTTGCTGCTAGCAGTGGCTTACTGATGGATGAGGCAGTGGAAACAGCGGCCGGTTGCAGATCGATCCCTAAACGGTAAGTTTGCTCCTTTACTGGCGGTCTGAGCTTAAGCCGAAGGATATACTGACCACTGAGTAAATTTAAACTCTGGGTTGAACCAGGCTTTGGGCCAGGAAGGGTTAACTGATCAGGAGTTTGAATAGTCATTGCAACATCTGGTGTATTGCTCAGAGTGAGTTTGAGACTTTGTCCGAGTTCACCCAAAAGTTGATAATCAATCACCTGATTTTGTTCTAATGTGCCGCTGACCGTTGTCTTTTCAGGTACACGTAGCATCAGGGCTTGAGTATACAGCTTCGGCTTCGGAGCCGGAAACGATGTCAGACTGGGTGGAAATGAAAATGAAGGTAGAGCCTGCCTGCTCGGATCTGGATTAGCAGCTTGAAGCCCCTGGTCTGTATCCTGAATGTCTCCAGTTGGCTTGGTTGATGAAAGCCGCCCGGAAAACATTAAGGTCAATACCGAGGTGGTTGCAACCATCAAGGCCAGGACTGCTCCTAATCCCATCACTCGCCAAGGATAAGAGCGCGCTCCTTTTGGCATCGGCAAATGAGATTCAGAAGGAAGCGTGGGGGGAACCGGCATGACTGAGCTTTCCCAACCCATCGTCGCTCCCTCTGCAAAAAACTGCGATTGCAGGGCCGCCGGTTGAGCGATCGCCGGAGCAACAGGTGCTGGCAAAGACTGCATTGCTGCTAAAACTTCTGAGGCAGAACCAAACCGATCGCCAGGGCGATACAGCAGCATGCGGTCTAAGATTGCCGCCAGCTCTGGACTAACTGCGGCCCAACGATGCCAACGCCAAGTTGCGGTGCGGTCTTCCAACAGTTCCTGGGGTTCTTGGCCAGTCAATAAGACCACGACGGTTACCGCCAGGGAATACAGGTCGCTGCTGGGATAAACTCGCCCAGTTTGCAGTTGTTCCATGGGCGAAAAGCCCAATTTACCAACGGTTGTGGCTGGATAGGGCCCGCTGGCCTCCTGCCAACGAGTCACCATCTCTTTGACCACCCCAAAGTCAATTAGAACCGGCTGGCGATCGCTCTGCCGCAAAATTACGTTTTCGGGGGAAACGTCTCGGTGAATAATCCCCTGGTTGTGCAAATAGTCCAACACGGGCAAAATTTGCACCAGTAAAGACCGAACATCCGCTTCTGAGAAGACTTCGCCCTTGGACTTGCGATCGCTGAGTAATTGACGATAGGTTTTTCCGGCCACATAGTCTTGAACTAAAAACAGGCGTGGGCCTTCAGTCCCTTCATATTCAAAGCTGGCCCGAAACAGAGGGATTTGAGGATGCCGGACTTGATAAAGAATCGTTGCTTCCCGCTCAAACAGCTCTCTGGCTTTCTCAACTGCCATCCTGCTGTTTTGAGTCGGAATCAGCTCTTTAAGAACGCACAGTTCATTAAACCGGCCTTGGTCTTGGGCTAAATACGTACGGGCAAATCCCCCCTGCCCAAGCAACTGAATGATGCTGTAGCGGTTGTGAATTAAAGTTCCGGCAATCAGGGGAGATCGCATGGTCAGGGAGAAATTGACCGCTGAGGATTATCCGATTGCCCCATCGTAACTCAATCAGCTCCTTAGCCCATACATTCGCTTATGCAAATATAAACAAAGGTCGATTAATTTCAGACATAGATGATTTCCTGAGTCAATGCAGACAAGAAATTATAGTCAGGCGAACAGCCCTACCAGTACGATAAGTGCAGCGCTCTAAAGAATCTAAGATTATGGCTGATATTGTTGACATTGCGGTTGGTGCTGGTGCTTTCAAGACCCTAGTTAC
This sequence comes from Aphanocapsa sp. GSE-SYN-MK-11-07L, assembly GCA_019359715.1. GTDB lineage: Bacteria > Cyanobacteriota > Cyanobacteriia > Thermosynechococcales > Thermosynechococcaceae > JAHHGS01. The sequence continues at coordinate 18,079 of JAHHGS010000130.1, forward strand.
AGCCGTGCAGGTGGCTGGGCTGGTGGATGCCCTTAAAAGTCCGGGCCCGTTTACAGTCTTCGCTCCCAACGATGATGCCTTTGCCAAATTGCCGCCAGAGACAATTACAACCCTCGTCCAAAATCCACCCCAGTTAGCTCGTATTCTCACCTACCATGTGGTGGCTGGCAAGTATAAGCAGGCTGACTTAGAGAATTTAGATCAGCTAACTTCGCTGGAAGGATCGCCAATTAGCATTGACTGCTCAGATGGCTTTGAAGTCAAAAATGCTACCGTGATCGCTCCCGACATTGAGGCTGATAACGGGATTATCCATGTCATTGATACAGTGATTCTGATGAGTCCTAAATCTCAGAACTCCTTTGACAAAGCCGAAATTTAGTTGAAGCTGGATCATGAGCTTAGGGTTTGAAACTCAAAGACTGCGATTAAAGCCAGTTGTAGAGAACGATCTGCACACGCTACACAGGATTTTTGCTGACCCCTATGTCAGAAAATATTTGTGTGACGATCAGGTTTTTTCTTTATACCAAATCAAAGAAATGTTAATTGAAAATTGCCAGCTATTTGATCAACACAAGTTTGGGCTTTGGTTAATTGAAACTAAAGAGCAGAATCAGACAATTGGGTTTGTAGGGTTGTGGTATTTTTTTGAAGAACCACAGCCGCAATTACTTTATGCTCTACTGCCTGAATTCACGAAAAAAGGCTACGCAACTGAAGCCGCAAACAGAATCGTAGAGTATTGTTTTGACCAACTGAGCTATCAATATATCTTAGCAAGCTGCAACCAGCCAAACCTGGAGTCATCTAAAGTAGCGGCAAAACTTGGCATGAAACAAATTGAAGAAAGAGTCGTGAATGATAGTCTACTGCTGTTTTTTAAGATTGAGAGGCCAATAGTCTAAGCAGCTAACTTTCCTCCATTTGCTACGCGCTTTATATCAGTATATTTATCTGTAAGTTCAGAGAATTTTATGACTGAGTCCTAAGTACAAAACATAAAATTTAGCGATGGCAGGAAGTCAGCTTCGTTGCGAGAAGAGGAGTTAAGAACAAGCTGTCGAAGATGGTCAATGAAGGAAAAGACCCGTGTGCATTGACCAACACAGGGCCAACGTCAAAATGAGCAAAGACCACCTTTGATGACCACAACTGGCTATGGTGACATTGCGCCTGGGATAGCTTTTGCTAAGGTTTTGGCTAACTTGGAATTAATTATTGGAGTAATGTACCCGACCCTCTTTATTGCTAGGCTAGTAGGACTTTATAGTAAACAGAAAGACCAACTGCCAACCCAACCCTAGTTATTTCTGTAGCTGTCCTAAATCATCTGTAGCGCTTCGTGCTTGAACCAATGATGATTGATTTGGGAACAATCAAGATTTTTATGTGGTCATTAGCAACCATCCGGCTTATTGGATTTTAGGGCTATGTTTAAGAAATAGCAGATATTTTCTTAGACCTTCTTCGCATAGCCTCAAGGATTTTGAGCGCATAAATTTTTTGGAGCAAGCTGATGAAAATTTCACTGCCTTTAAGACCCAGCTTAATTTTGCCAATCCTTGTGACAGTTAGCTTGGTTGTGGCTGAAATCAGTTTAATTGCGGTTCCAGCGGTTGCTAAAGATCCTCCGAATGGGAATCAACAAAAGCAGTTAAAAAATGATGATGGGTCAAAGTCTTGGCAGCAGGGCAAACCCCAGCAACAAAAGAGAGATGACGATGATGACGATGACGATGATGGGCCAAAATCTTGGCAGCAAGGTAGACCTCAGCGCCTGCAAAGAAATCGCGATTATGATCATGGGCCACCGCCTTGGCAACACGGAAGACCGCCCAGACATCAAAAACACGATCGCTACAATGATGGCCCGCCGCCACCCCCTTGGCAACAGAGTAGTGATTGGCAATCAGATCCTTCCCCACCATACCGCTCACAATCAGAGTCCAAATTCAATATAAACATTGGATTCTAGAACTTAGAATCCATCCAGGCAGCCTTGAGCAGTGTATCAAGGCTAGTTGTCGCAAAGATTCTTGATCCCCCCCCGACAAGAATCTTTGCGACTTATTCCACAATAATGGCTGAGCCGGAAACATCCAGGAACAATCAAGATTGTTCCTGGGTCATATTTGTTATGAGGCTGATTGGGTTTCAAAGCTGTGTTTGAAAGATAGTTGATTTTCCAGAGTTCCTCTTCACATAGCTTGAATAATTAGCAGATGCCTCATTTGATTTGGGAGCAAGCTGATGAAAATCTCACCATCTCTTCGGATTTTGGTTGTTCCAATTTTGGCTACAGCTAGCTTAGTTGTGGCTGAAATGGGTTTTCTGTCCGTGCCAGCGATCGCCCAAATGCCGCCCCCTGGGTTTGAAGGCGGGCCGCCACCAGGGTTTCGGGGCGGCCCGCCACCTCTGCGTTTTCACGATGATCCACCGCGTAGATGGCGAGGAAATAGAGGAAATAATTGGCGGTCTAATTATTGGAAATCTAATAATTGGCGATCTAATTCGCCTAGAGTTTATCGGCGGCGGATTGTACCGAGATTTAATATCAACATTGGATTCTAAGTCGTGCTGCTCTGTAATCTTTGAGATTAAAAGCTTAAGGCTTATAGGCTAGCCAAGTAGGTTCGCCAGCCGCCAAAGTGAGAAATTTCTGGCGCATCTGCGATCGCAAACGGCTCACAAATGAAGCCTTTTACCAATTCTCCATCTTCTAAAACCAGGGTGCCAATCCCCATTGGCGATTGGATTAAATCTATGAACCGGCCAAATCCTGCTGCTGGCATCTGCCAAACTTCGACTGCGATCGCATGACCATTGTTGTCAGCCTGTCGGACTAGCCCTGGCTTGGGAATTTTTTCTCTCAGAGCGTACAGCTTGTAAATTGGGCTAGTTTTGCATGTCCGTACTAAGGTTGCGCCTTGCTCAGTCAACTGATAATTGAGCGGTTGTCCAGTCAGATGAGCGCCCACAACCGCAACTTTGATCTGGCCGGGCTGAGCAAAGGTTAAAGCTGACATAGCGGGTTCCGAAAGTACAGGTAACGGATGCTGAGTTGCACCCAAATTACCACCCAATTGAGCATGAAACATTGCTCCAAGCCGAACCAGGAAAGCGTCTTGCCAGGCAGGGGCGACTAGGGTCAAGCCTGTGGGCAAACGATTGGTTTGCCAGCCACTCGGAATTGCCAGGGCGCACAGATCTAGCAAATTCACGAAGTTAGTGTAGCGCCCTAAGTTGCTGTTAAGTGCGATCGGTTCCGCCTCAACTTCGGCAATGGTGTAGATAGTGCCGGTGGTTGGAATCGCCATCACGTCAATATCTTGCCATGCCAAATCTGCGCGTTGGCGCAGTCCGGCTAGCTGATAGAAAGCTTGAAACGTGGCGACTGCATCGTAGGCTTTGCCGCCATTGATAATTTGATAAACAATCGGATTCATTACTGCTGGGTTGATAAAGTCTGCGATCGCCGCCAGCCGTTCTGCTACCCAAGGCCCGCCGTAGAGCAGTTGAGCCGTCTCAGCAAAGGGTTGAAAGTCAATCTCCGTAATTTGACAACCCAAAGTTTCCAAACGGGCGATCGCCGCTCGGTAGTTTTGTTCAGCCTCAGCGTTGCCAAAAAATTCAAGCTGGTCAGGTATCCCGACTCGCAATCCGTCCAGCTTGGCAACGGGTTTCGCCTCTGGCTGGCGAGAAAAAATATCGTCTGCATCATAGCTGCTAGCGACCTGAAGCACAGACTCAGCATCAGCACAGGTGAGGGCAAATATCGAGACACAATCAAGCGATCGCACGGCCGGCACCAACCCACGGGTACTAATCAATCCTTTGGTGGGTTTGAGTCCAACAATATTGGTAAAGGCAGCCGGCACTCGCCCCGAACCAGCCGTATCGGTGCCCAAGGCAAAACTGACCAGCCCGGCTGAAACTGCTACACCCGAACCCGAACTAGAGCCACCTGGAATGTAGGCTGGATCAAACGGATTTCGACACACACCATAGGGCGATCGCGTTCCTACTAGGCCCGTTGCAAACTGATCCAGGTTGGTTTTGCCAATTGGGATTGCCCCCGCCGCACACAGCCGCTCAACAACTGTTGCTGATCGCTCTGGCGTGTAAGCAAAGGCTGGGCAACCCGCCGTCGTCGGCACACCGGCCCAGTCTAGGTTGTCTTTAATTGCGAAGGGCAACCCATAGAGAGGCAATTCGTCAGGTGATTTGCCCTCTAAAGCTTTTGCCCGTGCTAAAGAGTCGGCGATCGGGGCGAGATAAATCCACACGGCTGGATCAGCATATTGCTCAATCCGATCGTAAATATCAGCGATTACGGCTGCTGGTGTCGTTGCTCCGGTTCGATACTGTTCGGACAGAGAGGAAAAATCGAGGCTATAAGAGTCAATTTCCGGCATAACAGTTCAAGCAACTATTCTTGTGGATTTAAGACTTGTTCCACCGTCAGGTTCAGAGTTGGAAACGCTCTAGAAATAATTTGCTCTTTACCTTGGAAACTTTTTTCCTGATAGACATCATCCACTAGGGTTAATACCATTACGATTTGCTGTTCTGGGTGAATTAGCCAATATTCAGGAATCCCACGGGCTTGATATTGGGCCCGTTTATCTTGATAGTCTCGCTCAATGTTGGCTTGTCCTGGACTAACGACTTCAACCACCAAAATCGGCTCCGGCATTTCTAGCCGAATTGTTAAGCGTTGCCTTGTCAATTGACGATGCTCTAGTCGCAAAATCACCAAATCGGGATAGCGGTTTCTGGGCAATCCTGGGCGGAGTACCGGAACCTCAATCTCGCAGTTATGGGTTCGCACCTGAAAAAAACCAGCTAGTTTGACCAGGTATTGGTAGCCTAATGCTCTGGCAATTTCATCATTTTCTGCCGATTCTGGGGGCATCTCGATTAGCGCTCCATCCACCCATTGATAACGATTGTCAGTGCCGTCGTCATAGGTGAGATACGCCTCAAAAGTTAAATTAGGTCGAGTGCTGATGGTCATATTTGTCGCCTATTCTTGCGGATTTAAGACTTGCTCAGCCGTCAGGGTCAGGGTTGGGAACGCTCTCGAAATAATTTGCTCTTTCCCACGAAAAACTTTTTCTTGATAGACCTCATCGACTAGGGTTAAGACCATGATGGCTTGCTGTTCTGGATCAATCAGCCAGTATTCAGGAATCCCACGGGCTTGATACTGCGATCGCTTATCCAGATAGTCCCGGTCAAAGTTGGCTTGCCCTGGACTGACCACTTCAACCACTAAAACAGGTTCTGGCATTTCCAACCGAATCGTCAACCGCTTCTGCGTGAGTTCAATGTGTTCTGGACGCAAAATCACCAGATCAGGGAACCGATTGCGAGCCTGCCTGGATTTCAACACAGGCACTTCAATTTCACAATTGTATTGGTGGGTCAGTCTGGGTTTAACTAAACATGTATTGATTAAATAAAATCGCAAAGCGGCTGACAGCCAAGCATTAAATCCAGATTCAGTTGGCACTGCGACTAAAACTCCATCCACCCATTGGTAACGATTGTCTGTGCCGTCGTCATAGTTTAAATACTCTTCGAAGGTCATTTTGGGCCGAGTGATGCTGGTCATGGGGTTGCTCCGCTCTTCCTATGCAGCGATCGTATCTTATGGCTCCAGCCCAGCGCACCCGCCCAGTGCTAAAGGCTTGCACCTAGCCGTCATTAAAAAAGACTACCAAAAAAAGCAATCGATCAAAGACGGTCAGGCTTTGGATGCGGTTGCCTGGATCGAGACAAGCCTAGTTGTTAATGAGTGACGCGGGCAAATGGGTGTTGAGATGATCTTGAATCACAATCAGCTTCTCCGCTTGGGCATAGTCTAAATCGACTAACGTTTTGAGTAACAGCCACCAAAAAGCCGGGGTCATGACCCGGCTTTTTAGGTCTACGTCGGCTCGGTTCAACAGCCGTCTGGTCCACAGAAACTGTGCCCGTACAGTACCTCTGCGTCACAGATATAGGCAATGCCCGCATAATCGAGGAAAAACTTGATTGCGACTTGATCCGCGATATTCTCGGCCATATCCCGATCGGGGGTGAGCACCTCGAACTTGATATTCGCCTGGGTGTCAGAAACGCTGGGTTGTCCCGTCGAGCGCACGTTGCGACTGCCTTTACCGCCAGTGTCCACCACCGTGTAACCGGTCGCCCCAGCTTCATCGATGATCTTCGCAATCTTTTTCAGCAGAATCTTTTCCGTCACGATGACGAGCTTTTTGGCTGGCTTAGCCATGTTAATTACCTCATGACATATTTACTATTAATCTACTGGGTCTGCCGAGCTAAGGGAGCGTCGGCAGACAGCGCCCCGTCAGGGATTAGGGAGTCCGCTGATCGCCTGGGCGAGACCAACGAAGAACGGGATACACAAGCCGATCGCAATTGGCGTACCAACGGCTGTGGACGCGCCGATATAGGCGGAGGGATTGGCCGACGGGATACCGGCTCGCAACGTGGGTGGGCCTGAGATGTCTGAACTAGAGGCGGCAATGACAGCCAGAATCACAACGCCGCCCATGCTGAATCCCACAGTTTTGTGGGCAATCATGCCGAGGCCGAAGGCGATTAGCCCATGAATAAACGGTGCCACCACGCTATACACGACATACCACTGGGCCACCTTACGCAGTTCGCCAATCCTTGACCAAGCCTCCATCCCCATGACCAGCATCAAGATCGAAAGCAAGCCGCGAAAGAGGGGATCGTAGAAGCTTTTATAGACACTTTCCGGTTGGGTGAGGATGCCAATAGCGAGGCCTAACAACATTGCCGATAGGGCAGGACCCCGAAGGCTTTCCTCGATGATCGGCCAGATCTTGACCCGATTATTCACAGGCCCCTGCTGCTCGCTGAGATACTCCTGCCGGCTGCTGGGATAATCGCCTGCCGCAACGGGCTGCTTGCTGAAAGACTCCTGCATGATAGAGTCGGCTGCTGCACTACGCTTCTTCTTATTCTTCTTGTTGAGATAAATGTTGGCCACAACAATCGCAGTTACGAGCGCTGGGATATCCATGAAGGGATAGAGTGCGCCAGCCCATGCCTCGTATGGAATTTTTTGTTCTTCTAGTACCGTCAGTCCGGCGGCCATAGTGGAGCCACTCACGGCTCCAAACAATCCCCCAGTCGCGATCGCATCGACGACTTTGACCTTTGGCAGCTTGGCCAATGTATAGCGTGCGATGAAGACAACAAGAATCCCTACTACTACTGCACAGATCATGGGTAACACCATGTCCGCTAGGTTGGAATTACGGATGGCAATTCCACCGGTCAGACCGATTTTGATCAGCAGCATGAAGACGATGATCGTACAAATTGACTCGGGAATTACCAATTCGCTGCCGAGAGCGGCAATGATCATCCCACCAATCAAAAAGGCGAGTGTTGGGGACTGCAACTGCTTAACGAAGTCCATTACAAAATAGGACCAAAAATCCACGCATACCTCCTTGCGCCTCCTCTGACGAGGAGTATTGCAATAAATGAGCTAAATCAACTTTAAAGAGTTAGAGAAAGTAAGAGTGAGGCGCTTCACCCATGCAGCACAGGTGTTGCACAAAAACCTGTAGACAGGGCGTTTAGAAGAGACCGCTCTCTAAATGGGGCTGGAAATAGCTATCTTGCACCAATTTCTATATACTCACATACTAGTTTTCTACGAAGGCGCACATAATGCAAATTTTCGCAAACTTCGGTAGGTGATTCCAGTAATTCCAAATTCAAACAGGATCACTTCTGAGTTAAACCAAGCATGCTCTGTTGGCTCAAGCCCAGCCCACCCGCCCAGAGCTAAAAGCTTGCACCTGGCCGTCAGGGGTGCGAATTTGCAACCTCCCGATCGCATCTATACCAACTGCCTGTCCCGTGATGCTTTGGTTGGGCAAATCGAGGGTGACTGTGCGATCGCGCAGCGCATCTCGCCGCTGCAATTCTGGCAGGAGCGGCGTCAGTCCAGAGTTTTCCGATGAATTGCCAGAGCGAATGAACAAATCGGCAACTTGCAGCAGGTAATGGCGCAACCGCTCCAATAGCGCCAATTGATCTGGAACAGCGCTGGTGATTTGATCCAAACTGATTGGATCACCAATTTGGCTTGTCTCCAGCCCCGCTTCCGCAAAATCAACGCAGCGGTTTAAGCCAATCCCAACCACGACGCGGGCGCTGACTGACCCCGACGTGGCTTCGCAGAGAATGCCGGCCAGCTTGCGGCGATCGCAGACAACGTCGTTTGGCCACTTCAGCATCAGGCTATCTTGCCCGATTGGAATCAAATCGGCGATCGCATAAATCACGGCTAGCCCAGCCGCTAGGCTCAGCCCAGGCAATTGACTGACTGGGATTTGATCAAGAATAAAGCTGGCTGTCAATACTCCAGCCGGGGCGTACCAAGGGCGTCCCTGTTGTCCTCGCCCAGCGGTTTGCTGTTGCGTGAATATGACATCTCCAGGCTGGAGTTGGGCGGCATGATCAATCGCCCAAATGTTAGTGCTATCGCAGCGTTCAAGCCAGTGGAGCCACGGAGGGAGCTGTGTCCAATCATCATTCATTGACTCAATTGAAGCGGCGATCGCGAGTGTGTCAGAGAACTCATACATTTAACCAAAAAATCTGGTTTTTTAGTAGTCAAGAATACAATTTTTACTCAATGTGACTGTTAACTTCTCATTAAGAAAAGCGCAAGTAAATTTACTCCTCTCTCGTTTGTGTTGTTCTTTGGCTTGGTGTTCGCGGTTTAGTCTGGGTTCAAAAGTTTTCACTTAAGTAGCTGATCGAAAATCATCGAATAGCTTAAATAATTTAAAGGTTACTAGGGTTCCGGTTTGAAGTTTCAAACGCTGGTCCAAGAGTAACCGGCTGATCAATCTATAAGCACTGAGCTTATAGTCGTAATGATTAGCTACACGGCGGGATAAAAGCCCGGGAGAAACACTTTCAGTTGCTACTGATGTGTTTTTTCCGGGTTTTTTGCTTGCTGCTTAGATTTTGCTCCACTTGATTACTTTCGGCAGTCAATTGTTTGCTTAGGAATACGCCATGAAACTGCGATCGCCTTTGTCTTATTGCATTCTGTTTCTGATCACGCTGTCTGTAACGGTGGGTTGCGTTAACCCAGCGGTTTACATTAAAACCACCAATGAAGCTGACAATAGCGCAGCCGTTGCTGGTGCAGCCCGCTTGGGGTTTAGTGCTTGGCCCGGTTGGCTTCCCTGGCAAATTACGGATGAGAAAAACATCTTTGAAGCCAACAAAGTTAATGTTGACCTCAAGTGGTTTGATGGTTACTTAGAATCGATTAGCACCCTGACGGCTGGGCAAATTGATGCCAACAGTCAAACCCTTGGCGATACGGTTAGCTCGGTATCGGGAGGTGCAGACCAAGTGATTGTTTTGGTCAACGATAACTCGACGGGCAATGACAAAGTAATTGTCAAGCCTGGTATTAACTCCGTTGCTGACCTCAAGGGCAAAAAAGTGGCGGCGGAAGAAGGCACCGTTGACCACTTTCTGTTGATTTTGGGGCTTGAAAAAGCTGGTTTATCCATTCAAGATGTCCAGTTTGTGCCGCTGGAAACCGGCAAGGCTGCCTCGGCTTTTGTAGCGGGGCAGGTTGATGCGGTGGCTGTGTTTGCCCCCTTTACAACTCAGGCTTTGAAGCTACCCGGCAGTAAAGAACTGTTCAGTTCTAAGGACTTTCCGGGCGCTATTTCCGATCATCTGGTGGTGACGCGCCAATTTTTAGACCAGAAGCCTGAGCAGGTGCAAGGGATGGTCGATGCTTGGTTTGCCACCCTAGATTTTATGCAGGCCAACAAAGATCAGGCTTACGCGATTATGGCCAAGCGGGCTGGCGTAACGGTTGACGAATACAAACAGTACGCCGAGGGCACTCGCATCTTCACGATCGCTGAAAATTTAACTGCCTTTCAACCCGCCAATAATATGACCTCCCTGGTCTATGCCGCCGATGAGATGGCGAAGTTCCTGGTTGATGCGGGGCTGGTGGCTCAGAAACCCGATACCAGCAAGCTGTTTGACGATCGCTTTGTCAAAGCCTACGCCGCCAAAGTCAAATCGTCCTAAGCCAGGAGCCTGGATTTTCACGCTGTCTGAACCTAACGCTGTTCTAAATTGAGGTACACCATGACTGAAAGCTCTAACCCGCGATCGATTCAATCTTTGATTAAGCCGAAAACCCTCCAGCCAACCGTGTTTTGGCGGCTGGCCGAAGACATTCCGCCTTCTCTAAACACGGGATTGATCATCACCTCCATTCTCGGCCCCCTGCTTTTGTGGTGGTTGGCAACAACTTTTGGCAATATTGACCCCAAATTTTTACCCTCACCCGGCAAGGTTCTAGAAGCCTTTGGGCGGCTCTGGAGTACCCGTGAACTGCTCAAAGACACCGTTGCCAGCCTGTGGCGGGTGGGAGTTGGTTTCTTGCTGGCGGTGGCTCTTTCAATTCCAGTCGGGGTATTGATGGGCAGCTTTGCCAGTATTCGCGCTCTGTGTGAACCCCTGTTTGGGCTGATGCGATACATGCCAGCCCCCGCCTTCATTCCGCTGCTAATTCTCTACTTAGGGATTGGCGAGGAACCTAAAATCACGCTGATTTTTATTGGCGTGTTCTTTTTTAACTCCCTGATGGTGATGGATACGGTTAAGTTTGTGCCCAAAGACTTAATCGAAGCCACCTATATGCTGGGAGGCACCCGCTGGGAAGCGCTGACTCAAGTGATAATGCCGAATGTTTTACCCGGCATTATCGATGCTTGCCGAATTAACTTAGCCGCCGCCTGGCAGTTGGTGATTGTTTCAGAGCTGATTGCTGCCACCGAAGGCTTAGGACGACGGATTAGCGTCGCGGGTCGATTTTTGAGAACTGACGAAATTTTTGTCGGCTTGATTGTAATTGGGGTTATCGGTTTGGCATTTGACCTGTTATTTCAATACCTGCTGCGAGTCACCTGTAAATGGGCCAGCCAAAAACGATGATTTCCTCAACCTTTATCAAACACTAGCTGTCCAAAGCTGTCTGCCCGAAACTATTCGCAAAGTGTGACCTGTTCTACAGCACGATCGCTGCTGAGTCGCCAACAATTACTTATCCCCAGCGGGAGGTTTTAAGCCCATGTTTTTGCAAATTGACAACCTGAACAAGCATTTCTCAACTAAGAATGGCACGTTAGTCGTCTTAAAAGACATCAATATTGGCATCCAGCAAGGCGAGTTTATCTGTGCTGTCGGTGCATCGGGTTCCGGTAAGTCTACCCTGCTGCGCCAAATTGCTGGTCTGGATAGCCCGACCACCGGCGAAGTCAAAATTGAAGGCAAGCGCGTCACTTCGCCCGGGCCAGATCGCGGCATGGTCTTCCAGCACTACACGCTGTTTCCCTGGATGACGGTGCAGGAAAACACGGAGTTTGGGCTAAAGCTGCAAGGCGTGCCCAAACGGGAGCGGCGAGAACAAGCCAGCTACTTTTTGAGTGTGGTCAGCTTGACCAAGTTCGCCAAATCCCTGCCCAAGGAGCTATCGGGCGGGATGAAGCAGCGGGTGGCGATCGCCCGTGCCCTAGCGTCTGAACCGAAAATGCTGCTGATGGATGAACCGTTTGGGGCCCTAGATATTCACACCAAAGAGTCAATGCATGAATTCATGATTGACCTTTGGCAGCGCACCAACATCACAATTTTCATGATCACCCACGATGTTGAGGAAGCTGTTTTTCTCTCGAATCGGATTTATGCCCTAGGCGCTCGTCCTGGCACGGTCAGAAAGGAAATGGTGATCAACTTGCCGGAGCGCACGAGTACAATTAAGCGCAATGCCAGATTCCACGACTACCGGGATGAGCTAATGGACTTGATGCGCAGCCACGGGCAGGAGGCGATCGCTGCTTAGCCTAATCTGCTAGATTGCATCTGTCAGCGTGATTTAGATCTGGGTTAAACCTGCGAAGATTGACTGCAAAACTGAGTCTGGTAAAAGTTAAATAGGAATTCGCTTCTAGGGTTCCGGTCTGGCAACTAGGTCAGATGTCTGGTCCAAGAGAAGCAGCCGATCTTCACTTTCCTTCTTGCTTGAAGGATGGCATCGGTCACACGGCGGGAGAAAAGCCCGGGAGAGCCAAACAGTATCCAATGCTGATGGTAGTTCCTGGGCTTTTGTCATTTGGCTCTCCTGCTCACACCGATTAGACTTGTTGCTTTATAAGGTAAAGTAATGAGACCTCCTAATTTAATAAACAACAGTGCTAGACATTGAGCGTGCGCTCTCTAATGAGCGACTACTTCGGGGATTAACAGGTCTCAATCGCAAG
>JAHHGS010000131.1 GCA_019359715.1 Aphanocapsa sp. GSE-SYN-MK-11-07L
ACCATTTGCTGGAGCGATTTATTTGCAACTTAGACCTAGAACCAAGTCAAATTAAATCCCATCCCAACTACTCAACCCTTTGCAACTACGCTACGATTGCCGCCTAAAACTGTCCGGAGTATTGATATCAGGATTGGCTTATAAAATCAGGTTGTATCGTGATGGAGAATGCCTCAATGTCACCGGAAGTTATTACATCTCTCGTTACGGCTTACTTCGCCAGTTTACAAACCATGGATCAGGAGCAATGGCTCCAGAACTTTACCGAAGATGCGCTAATTTATGATCCAGTCGGCAATCCACCCAGCCGAGCGATCGCTGACGCTGACAAGTTTTTTGGCTTACTCTCAATGGCGTTTGCAACCCTGCAATTAACTCAGGATTCTGTGTTCGTGGTTAAAAATGGGGCCGCCGTCAAATGGACAATGCAAGCAACCGGAAAAAACGGCAAGCAAGCCACCGCTGAGGGCATTAGCATTTTTGAAATCGATGAGTCAGGCAAAATTCAGCAAGTTTCTTCCTACTGGGATGACGCTGCCCTGATGGCTCAGCTAAAAGATTAGTCGTTGCTGAGCGGACAAATCGCTCACCGTACAATAGATCATATCCAGGACGCTTGAGGTTTAACCATGCTTCAGATAGACCTGCAAAATCTGCCCACCAGCGATCAACTCCCCTGCTCAGACGATACACCTGTGGATAACGAAGACCAAAACCTGCTGCCAAACGTGCTGCTATTTTTGCTCAACACAATCTGGGCAGAGCGGATGGATTGGTACTTTGGCGTCGATATGGCGGTCTATCACACCACAGGCATAAATCCGCGAGTTGCAGTCGTGCCCGATGCGTTTTTGAGTTTAGGGGTAGCGCGTAAAAAAGATGGCAAATCCCGCCGCAGCTACGTGGTTTGGGAAGAGCAGGAAATCGTGCCAATTTTGACGCTGGAAATGGTATCTCACAAACCAGGCGGGGAATATGAGGAGAAGTTTCAGATTTATGCCAAGTTGGGAGTGCTGTACTACGTTATTTACAACCCAGAGTTTTGGCAACGCGACCGCCATCTGCCGTTAGAGATTTATAAGCTTGTTGATGGTTTGTACCAGCTCCAAATCGGCGAACCGTTTTGGATGCCAGAAATTGGCTTAGGGATTGGACGCTGCCAGACGATATTTGGCAATTTGCCCCAAGAGCAGCTAGCTTGGTTCGACCAGCGGGGCGATCGCTACTTGAGCGAAGCAGAATTGGAACGCCAACAGAAAGAACGACTCATTGCCCGACTGAAAGAATTGGGAGAAGACCCAAATCGACTGCTTTAAATTCCTTAGCTTCTGTGAGCATTAGAGCAGTACCGATCAATTCGATTCAGCTTCGATAGACGCGACCAGTGCAAGACTTTGCCGCGTCTGATCGCGATCGCCCTTTAAGCACTCAATAGAATTTTCTCTATCCCCTTTACAAATCGCAACTTGCTGTGGCACAATTTATAACAATTGTTCGATATAAATAATCTTATTCTGCCGCTATGCCCAAAATCGTTGACCACGACCAGTACCGCAAAGAGCTGTTGGCAAAGTCCTTTCACCTGTTTGCTGAAAAAGGGTATGCCACCGTCACGATGCGGGAAATTGCCAAAGCCTTGGAGGTTTCAACTGGAACGCTGTATCACTACTTTCCGAGTAAGGAACTGCTGTTTGAGCAACTCATGGATGAGCTAACCCAGCAGGACATTCGACAGTTTACGGAGGCGACCCAAGGTGCAACCACTCAAGCTGAAAAAATTGCGATTGCTTTTCAGTTTATGGAGCAAAATCAGGACAACTATTTTAAGTTGACCTTGGTTCTGGCGGACTTCTATCAACAGCAGAGCAATCAGGGTACAGACTCGGTGTTGCAGCGGATCTTTCAGCGATCGCTCGCTCAAGTCGAGCAGGAAATTAGCAACCTGTTTGGGATTCAAGACCCAGATTTGACCACGTTTGTGATCAGCTACATCGACGGGCTGATTTGGCAAAAGATCTACGGCAATAGAGTTGACTACACCAAGCAGGGAGAGCTGTTCTTGGCCATGTTAACGGCGTACCTCAACCAACTCGAACCTTCATCTAAGCGCCAGCCCATTGCCCTGAAGGAGAAGCGATGAAATCTACCTTTTATTTACCCAAAAACCGCTGGCTGATTGGCTTCAGCTTAGGCGCGATCGCCCTGACTGGGGCCTCAGCTTACTACGCTTTCTCTCAAATCGGTCAGCCACCCGCTCAACCTGTGGTCAGCACACCTGTGATTAAACAAGTGACGGCTTTAGGACGGTTGGAACCGGCCGCAGAGGTGATTCGGCTGGCGGTGCCTGTCGCCTTGGATGGCGATCGGGTGTTGGAACTGCGGATTCAGGAAGGTCAAACGGTCAAAGTGGGGCAAATTGTCGCTGTTTTAGACTCCCGCGATCGCTTGCAGGATGAATTGCGGCAAGCCCAGGCCCAAGTCAAGTTAGCTGAAGCTAAACTGGCTCAAATTAATGCCAGCACCCCAACGGAAGTGCAGGCCCAGCGAGCCGAACTGACCCGCCTGCAAGCTGAACAAGCTGGGACAATCTCAACTCAGCAAGCCGAAATCAATCGCTGGCAGTCAGAAGTTCGCACCGCCAGGGCAGAATTTAACCGCTTCCAGCAGCTCTACCGAGAAGGGGCAATTTCTGCTTCGGTTTTAGATGACAAGCGCTTGACCCTAGAAACAGCCGCAGCTCAGTTGCGGCAAGCCACTGCTCAACTCTCCCGCTCCGACACAACGCTGCAAGCCCAACGGCAAGCCGCTCAGGCTAATCTAGACCGGATTGTTAGCGTCCGCCCGGTGGATCAGCAGGCGGCTAAAGCCGAGTTAGCAGGAGCGATCGCCACCGCTCAGCGGGCCGAAACCGACTTAGAAAAAGCCTACATTCGATCTCCGATCAATGGTCAAATCCTGAAGGTTCATACTCGCCCCGGCGAAAAAGTGAGTGATGCCGGAATTGCTGATTTAGGTCAGACGCAGCAAATGTATGCCGTGGCTGAAGTCTACCAAACAGACATCGGCAAAATTAAAGTTGGGCAATCCGCCACAATTACAGGTCAAGGCTTTGCAGGCAAATTGCCGGGACAGGTAGCTGAAATTGCCCCCCAAGTTACCCAGCAAAACGTGTTTAGTCAGCAACCGGGCGAAAACCTTGACCGGCGGGTGGTAGAAGTAAAAGTTCGCTTAGCCCCAGCCGCCAGTCAGCGGGTGGCTCAATTAACCAATTTACAAGTTCAAGTCTTTTTTCAGCCCTGAGGTCAGGTAATGATGATTCAGAAGTGGCTTCGCAAAACCCCGTTGGCTTGGAAGCAACTGACCAGAAATAAAGTTCGGTTTGCGATCGCCCTGTCTGGAATTGCCTTTGCCGATATTTTGATGTTTATTCAAATGGGATTTGAGGGAGCGCTTTATACCTCTGCCATGAAGCCCTACAAAGACCTGATCAGCGCTGATTTGATGATTGCCAATCCGCAGTTTCAAACCCTGTTTGCGGTCAGAAGTTCTCCCAGAGAGCGACTTTACCAAGCCCTCGGCTATCCAGGTGTGCAATCCGTGGCGCCGCTCTACATCAGTGCCGGACAATGGCAAAATCCAGACACCCGCCAAAGTCGGACGATTTTGGTTTGGGGAGTTGACCCCGGCAATCCTGGCTTAAAGATGCCAGAAGTTCAGCAAAATCTTGACCAAATTAAGTCGTTGAATCAAGTGTTGTTCGACCAAGCAGGTCGCCCTGAGTACGGGGCGATCGCTGAAAAATTGACCCAGAATAACACCGTCGAAGCACAGTTAAATGGCAAAGTTGTTCAGGTCAAGGGTCTGTTCACGATTGGATCGTCCTTTGCTGCCGACGGCAATGTGCTGGCCAGCGATTCTACCTTTCTGCGACTGTTTCCGGATCGGCGCTCTGACCAAATTGAGGCTGGATTGATTTACCTCAAGCCAGGCGCAGATGTGCAAGCAGTAAAAGCTCAACTGACAGCCGGATTGCCCGATGATGTGCGAGTCCTCACTCCAGCAGAATGGGCCAACGTGGAAAAGCAATACTGGGCGGACGGCACCGGCATTGGGTTCATCTTTGGCTTGGGCGTGATTATGGGCTTTGTGGTCGGGATTGTGATTGTTTATCAAATCCTCTACTCCGATGTTTCCGATCATCTACCGGAATACGCCACCCTGAAAGCCATGGGTTACACCGATCGCTATTTGCTGTTTGTGTTGATGCAAGAAGCCTTACTGCTAGCGTTGCTCGGCTTTATTCCCAGCTTCTTCCTTTCCCTGGGGTTATATCAGTTAACCTTCGCAGCGACAGCACTGCCCATCTTCATGACGATCGAACGAGCAGTCAACATCTTTGTCTTGACTGTGATTATGTGTGGAGTCTCTGGAGCAATTTCAATCCAGAAGCTGCGATCGGCTGACCCGGCCGATGTTTTCTAATCTTCCATTTGTCACCACCATGCTAGAAACTTCAAGCTGCTTGGCAATATCCCCTGTCAGGACTGAGCCTGTGATTATGGCGCGGGGACTGAATCATTACTTTGGGCAGGGCGAACTCCGCAAGCAAACCCTGTTTGATCTCAATCTTGATATTAAAGCGGGCGAAATTGTGATTATGACCGGCCCCTCTGGCTCTGGCAAAACCACGCTGCTGACGCTGCTAGGCGGACTGCGGTCGGCCCACGAGGGCAGTCTGAAAATTCTGGGTCAGGAAATTTGTGATGCCAGCAAGCATCGTTTAGCCCAACTGCGGCTGCAAATTGGCTATATTTTTCAGGCGCATAATTTGATGTCGTTTTTGACTGCCAGAGAAAATGTCCGGATGTCGCTCGAACTCCACGATCGCTATTTGAGCCAAGACCTGAACGCGATCGCGACTGCAATCTTGAAGCAGGTTGGTCTAGAAAATCGAGCCGAATACTACCCCGAAAGCCTGTCTGGTGGGCAAAAGCAGCGAGTGGCGATCGCCCGCGCCTTGGTCAGCCACCCCAAACTTGTCCTCGCGGATGAACCGACAGCCGCCCTCGACAAGCAGTCCGGTCGAGATGTAGTCGAGATCATGCAAAAGCTGGCCAAAGAGCAAGGCTGCACAATTCTGCTCGTTACCCACGACAATCGGATTCTCGACATTGCCGATCGAATTGTCTACATGGAAGATGGGCGTCTAGTGGACCAGCCAAGTGGCGATCGGGCCGCCATTCTTTCCCCTGCTTGAGGGTTTTTGTCAGATTCGTCTTGTTATTCTTCATTCTTCAAATTCTCCCAGCCCGATAGTTTGCTCAGGGGGGCGGCTTTGCTCTCCCTGGCAAATTTCTCGTTCAATGAAGTAGTTCAACAGGGTTCGTAATAAGACAATCGCGCCCAAATTCAAAATATCCTGGCGAGTAGGAGCAACGGCTGTCCGCAGAATGTCACTTGCGACGGTGAATTCTAGCCCCAAGGCCAGCACGCGACCGAGTTGGAGGCGAATAATCTCCGTCGAATCAAAATGCTGCTTACGGGAGAATTGGAGGCGGATGTAACTCAAGATGCCGCGCCCGACTGCCCCACCAATCACGATCGCTGCGGCAATTTCTGCCCCGACCGCAAAATAGCCAACAATTACTTTCAACCATTCTTCTAGTGGACTGACAACCGGGGTGGTTTGATGGTTCGGCTCCACATTCAGACTCAGCAGCAACACCAAGCCCAAAATGAGGGAGAGCGGCAATAGCAAATTGAGCAGGGCATCTCGCGACGACTCGTGTTTCATACTGGCAACTGCTTTTTAGACCAAAATCGCTCTAACTCAAGGGGCAGGAGCGCCATCAAATCAAGCCCCCCAAAAATTAGTCACGTCATAGTTTAAGTCTGTCAGCATCTGCCGCAACAGCGGCAAGCTGAGGCCAATCACATTGCTGTGACAGCCGATAATTCTTTCCACAAATAGCCCGCCTCGACCATCTAAAGCAAAGCAGCCCGCACATTGCAGCGGCTCACCTGTGCCCACATAGGCCGCAATTTGGCGATCGCTGATCTCAGCAAACTCAACCTGGGTGATTTGCACCCGCACTAGGGTTTGCTGTTGGTAAAGGTCAATTAGAGCATGCCCAGTTAACAGGTCGCCGGTTTGGCCACGCATCTGCTGCCAACGGGCGATCGCCACCTCAGCATTCTCCGGCTTACCGTAAATTTCGCCTTTCAGCGCCAGGACTGAATCACAGCCGAGCACCAAGGCAGGCTGCTGCTGCTGGGCAGCCACTGATTTAGCTTTACTCTCCGCCAAAACTTGCACCAGCGCTGATGGGTCTTGAATTTGCACCTGCGACTCGTCAAATTGGCTGGGCTGGACAACAGGGTCAATGCCAATACGCGTGAGCATCTGACGACGAGCAGGGGAGGCCGAAGCCAAAATGAACTTAAGCGGCTGCATTAGTTAGATTCGATCGTGGTTAGGATGGAGCAGGCATTCGCTATGATGGTCTGGATTTGAGCAGTCGCTCCAAATGATCTAGGCATAGGGGGGAGAGATGGAAGCAGAAGAATTTAGCAAAAATTTTCCATTGTTTAATGCTGGCTCTGCGGAGTCGTTGACGGCAACACTAGCCGTATCCTGGCAAAATCAACATCCGGCCGGGCATTCAATCTTAAGGGCAGATGCCTGGGGAAAAGCGGTTTATTTTATTTTGCGCGGCTGGGTGAAAGTTCGCCAACGGCAGACTAGCGGAGACGATTCTACTTTAGCGATTCTGGGACCGGGTGAGTTTTTTGGTGAAATGTCAGTCCTAGATGAAGCGCCGCGATCCACCGACGTAGTTAGCCTGTCGGAAATGGAAGTCTTGTGCGTGCCAGCCCAAAAGTTTACGCAATTGCTGATTGGCGATCCGCAACTCCACTATCGTTTCTTGCAGTTGATGGTCAGAAGAGTTCGGCAGGCCAATCTCCGGTTTGAGTTCCAGCGCCAACCGCCAGCGGCCAAACTCGCCAATACGCTGGTTAGTTTGGGCAACAACTATGGACACCGCCATCCTGAGATTGCAGAAAACCCAACCTTGGGCATTGTGATTTTCAATATTCCGATCAAAGATTTAGCTGATGTCAGCGACACCAGTGTAGAAGATACGGCCAAGATTATGACTACCCTGGCCAGCAAGGGCTGGCTTGAAATTGATCACTCAACCCAGCAGTTGTATTTGCTCAATTTTCCGCAATTAATGCAACTGGCAGGTCAAATTCTCTGAATCATTAAAATTAGCTGACAACGCCCTAAAATTAAACCAGCGCTGACAATAGCGTTAGCTGAGTTTTTCTAGTCGAGTTGGTTGTCCTAAATTTGTCATAATTTGGAGTGGCGTGGGCTTCGGTACTCCAAATTATCAACGATGACTTAAGTACTGCTGCTGTCGAGTTTAGGGTTAAAAGTGTTTGTGAAATTTGGCATGGTCGGTTTATTGGCTTTGGCAACGTTAATTGGCATCAAGAGTTCACCTGGACTGACTGCTCCGATCGTGGACCAAGCCCAAAGCGGTTGTGCCGCCTGGCTGACGGCTGAAGACCCGCAAGCGCAAATCAATGTTCGCTCCGGGCCGGGACGGCAATATGCTTCCCCTCACTACGGGCTGGTCGGCGATCGCGTCTTAATCATGCCAGGCAAAGCCGACGGGTTGGCGATTGTCACTGATCGACTCGGCTTATCGTGGGTCAAAGTTAGGTTTCCCAACAGCGGCGCTAGCGGCTGGGTGCGGCGGGATTTGATCGGGTCGTTCGAATGTGGATGAACAGATAGGCAAGTTTCTGATGCAGCCAGCCTTACTGCTGATCGCCCTCTGTTTTGGTCTGGGTGGTTTGCCCTTAACGGGTTGGCTAACGGGTCTGGTATCGGGGCGACGGCTGGCAGAGGTCGGGACTGGCAATGTCGGTGTGTCGGCCGCTTTTTATCATGGCGGGGCGATCGCGGGCACCCTGGCGGTTTTGGTCGAAGCAGGCAAGGGCATCTTGGCGGTTTTGCTAGCCAGACAGCTATTTGCTGATTCCACCTGGCAGTTGATTGCCCTGATTGCCTTAGTGGCGGGGCGCTACTGGTTAGGCAAAGGCGCTGGCACAACCAACGTGGTTTGGGGCTGTGTCGTCTACGACTGGACGGTTGCCCTGCTGATTTTTATTATCGGGGGGATTAGTTTTACCCTCCTGCGAGAGCGGCAGCAGGGGCGAATTGGAGTCTTGATTTTATTGCCAGTGATCATTGGGTTCCAGCGCCACGACACTGACCAAGTAATCGCCGCGATCGCCCTCAGCAGCCTCCTGGCTTGGATTTACCACCAACTCCCCGACGACCTTGACCTTAAACCCACCCAAGCCCAAACCAAATCTCAGACTATGTTCAAATTTTTTCGCGGCGATCGGGCCGTGCTTAGCCTTGATCAACCCCTGTCCCCCCAGCAGGTCGGTGGCAAAGCCGCCACTCTGTCGCAGCTCAAGGGCTGGGGCTACGCAGTGCCGAAGGGCTGGGTCTTACCGCCTGGCGATGACCCAGAACCGCTGATTGAGTCGCTCGATCCTAGCCCAGAAGTGCCGCTGGTTGTGCGCTCTTCTGCCCTCAGCGAAGATGGGCAGCGATCTTCAGCGGCTGGCCAGTACCAGAGCATTCTGAACGTGACTTCCCGCTTGGAGTTGATGAATGCGATTACCGAATGCCAGCAGTTTTACCACCAGCCAGGGGCAGAACAGTACCGCCGCGATCGCGGCAGCTTGGACAATGACGGCATGGCGGTGCTGGTGCAAGAACAGGTGAAAGGCGTGTTTTCGGGGGTGGCTTTTAGCCGCGATCCGCTCCAGTCGGCTCAGGATGTGGTGGCGATCGAGGCCTTGCCTGGGCCGGCCAGTCGGGTTGTTTCAGGGCAGGTAAACCCCGAAGCCTATCAGGTCATGTTTGCAGCAGATCCAAGTCACCCAGAGGAGCTAGAAATCGTCGGTGAGCCAGGCGATTTGCCGCCATCGCTGATTCGCCAAGTTGCTCTGCTGGCCAGGGAGCTAGAAGCTCGCTATCATGGCACTCCCCAAGATATTGAGTGGAGCTATGACGGTCAGACGCTTTGGCTGCTGCAAGCCCGTCCGATTACCACCCTGTCGCCGATCTGGACGCGCAAAATCGCGGCGGAAGTAATTCCGGGTCAAATTCGACCGCTTACTTGGTCGATCAATCAGCCGCTCACCTGCGGCGTTTGGGGAAAATTGTTCCGGCTGGTGCTGGGGCAGCGATCGCAGGGTTTAGACTTTAACGCCACGGCGACGCTGCACTACGGGCGGGCTTACTTTAATGTCGATTTGCTGGGGCAAATTTTTCGACGCATGGGTTTACCGGCGGAAAGCTTGGAGTTTCTGACCCGTGGGGCCAAAATGGGTCGCCCGTCGTTGGTGTCTACGCTCAAGAACGTGCCTGGTTTACTGAAGCTGTGTCAGTGCGAGTTGCGCCTCGCAGCCGATTTTCGGCGGGATGATGAGCAGCAATTTCAGCCGCTGCTAGAGCAGTTGCAGGCAGAACCGATCGCCAGTCTAGACGCAGCAACCCTGCTGCAACGGATTGAAAAAATTTTGCAAGCGCTGGAACAAGCGACTTATTTTAGTATTCTGGCCCCACTGGGGCTGGCCCTGTGGCAGGTGATTTTGCGGGTGCAAGACCACAGCCTGGATACCAGCCAAACCGCTGAGGCTGCCAGCTTGCAGGAGCTCCAGGCGATCGCGGCTCGCACCCGACATTTATTGCCCAACCTCAGCGTCACCAACTCCCAGCAACTGTTTGCCAAATTAGTCGAAGAACGCAACGGAGCCGCCACGATTGACCAATTGGCAGAGTTTTTAGACCGCTACGGCTACATGAGCACCGTCGGCACCGATATTGCTGTCCCCACCTGGCAAGAAGACCCGCAGCCGCTCTGGGACTTGTTTTATCAGTATTGGCGATCGCCAACCCCCCTAGAGAAAATTCAGCCTAAAAAATTGAACTGGCGAGAGCGGCAAGTCCAGCGGCGAATGTACCTAAAGGGCAGAGTCTCGGTGGTCTACAGCCAGCTCCTAGCGCAGTTGCGCTGGCAGTTTGTCGCCCTAGAACAACTCTGGCTGCAAGCAGGCTGGCTGCAAAGCGCTGGAGATATTTTCTTTTTGGAGTTTTCGGTGATATCTCAGGCGATTGAGCACCCTCAAGATTCAGCCTTAGAGCAGTTTCCGCAAATGATTGCCCAGCAGCGATCGCACTTTGAGCAAGAGAGCCAAATCAGCAGCGTGCCGGCGATTGTTTACGGTCATACGGCTCACCCAGTTAGCTTTAATTTGCATCCGTGGACAGCCACAACTCGACTGCAAGGAATTGGCGCTAGCCCTGGCCAAGCCGAAGGCGAAGTGAGAATAGTGCTAGATTTGCAGGCGATCGCCGAGGTGAACGCCCAAATGATCTTAGTGGTGCCCTACACCGATGCGGGCTGGGCCCCGCTCCTGGCTAGAGCAGGTGGCTTGATCGCCGAAGTCGGAGGCAGGCTCTCCCACGGAGCAATTATTGCCCGCGAGTATGGCATTCCAGCCGTAATGGAAATTGACCACGCCACCCAACGCCTCAAAGACGGTCAGCGGGTGCGGATTGACGGCCAGCAGGGCATTGTCGAGATTCTGTAGGACTTCCCGCAAAATCACGCCATAAATACGACCCCCGATTACCATTCTCAATCGTGGATTTTGCTTCTGCCTCAATCACAGCAGCTGTCGAGTTGACTTAAAATCGCGCTCGGTAAGCTAGCCCAGGCTGGCGTATTGATACCGGCCGTTCGCAAGCCCTCCACGATCCAAGCATTGCAGTGCCTTAAGACTGAATAATTGCCTTCTGCCTCATAAAAACTTCCGCTCCGAAAATCGCCATTGCTGATCCGGATAGGCTGACCTTTGGTGTCCAATTCAAAGGACTGGTGGATGAATTGCACTAAGCGGAGATAGTTAGCTTGGCTAATGTCAACACACTTCATTTCAAGCTGGGTCGGCAGCGTCTGATACCCCTGAACGTGCATGACTGAAGGATTATTAGACCCAAACAGCGCCCGCAGTGCGCTGGTAATTTTCAGATCAGACCAACTTGGGGTTGAGCGGTAAAATTCGCGATCGCCCCAACCAAAGCTGAGGTAGCGCGGCTGACGATCAACGCTCAGCTCAGACAACGCTAGGGTTCTGCGCCAGTCAAAACTGCCCGCTTTGACTGGCAAAATCAGGTCGGCATGAACTCCAGTGCTAGAGACACAAACTTTCACCTCGCAACGGCTCTGCTTTTGGGTTTGCCATTGTCCAGGCGTGAAATAGAGCACAGCCAACCCAAGGCAGGGTAATAAACTAGCCAACCACCATCGACGGATTTTCAAGTACGTGAGTCCTGTAGAGACTAACTTAGAACTACTAAATTGGGCTAGCGATATATCAGAGCTAAGGGTTGAAACGTCTGATTCCTGCCCTGCTTGAGCAACCGCCTAACCGCTAAACTGGTTTAGGGAATGCTCGGCTGATTAGATTTTAACGCCACCTTATTTTGCCTAATGCGCCTCAGCCTGTGCATGATTGTCAAAGATGAAGCAGAACTGCTGCCTAACTGCTTAGCCAGCGTGCAGGGTTTGGTTGACGAAATGGTTGTGCTAGATACCGGCTCGACCGATCAGACCGTTGCGATCGCCAAAGCCCACGGCGCAGAGGTTTACGAGAGCAAGTGGCCAAACGATTTTGCGATCGCCCGCAATCAAGCCCTCCAGTACGTACAGGGCGAGTGGGTACTGGTGCTAGACGCGGATGAGGTCTTAGTCCCAGCAATGATTCCCTTGCTCCAGTCAGCGATCCAAAATCCCAATCTATTGTTGATTAATCTGCTGCGCCAGGAAATTGGAGCCAATCAGTCGCCATATTCTCTAATTTCGCGCCTGTTTCGTCGCCATCCTGAAATTTACTTTGCTCGCCCCTACCACGAGCTGGTCGATGACAGCGTGGCGCGGCTAATCAAGCGCGAACCCAACTGGCAAATTGGCGAATTCACTCAGGTGGCGATTCTGCATACAGGCTATCAAGCCGAGGCGATCGCTCAGCGCCGTAAAGCGGCTAGGGCAAGAACTTTGCTGGAGGACTGTTTAGCGAAACAGCCGCAGGATGCCTATGTTTGCAGCAAGTTGGGGGCTTTATATCTTTACCAAGCAGAGCAAGAGCGGGGAATTGCTCTGCTGGAGCAGGGCTTGGCCACACAGCCGAGCGAACCCCAGGTGCAATTTGAGTTGCACTATCACTTGGGCATTGGCTACAGCCAAGCGGCGCAACCGGAGCGGGCAGCCCGCCACTATCAGACCGCCACCCAGCAGCCAGTGCCGGAAATTTTGAAACTAGCGGCATATAACAACTGGGGCAACTTGCTCAAAGACCAAGGTGATTTAGCGGGGGCAAAGCAGCACTATCAGCGATCGCTGGCGATCGACCCCAGCTTTGCGCCCGGTCACTACAACTTGGGGATCACCCTCAAAGGCTTGGGCGATTATCTAGGGGCGATCGCCGCCTATCAAAGCGCACTAGCGCTCCAGCCCGACTACGCTGAAGCCCATCAAAATCTTGGTGTCGTCTTACTCAAACTCGGAAAAGTGGCTGAAAGCCTAGCCGCATTTCGGCAGGCAATTTTCGATCTCGATCAATCAAACCCATCTGAAGCAAACCGTCTGCGCCAAGGGTTAAAGGAAATGGGGCTACCCCTGTAAAAACTTTAGCTCCGGAATTTTCTGTTCCCTCGAAGGAATACAGACTCAAGGTCTAGAACTACTCTGCCTGCCCGCAACACGGTAGGCTAGCTCAACATAGTGATCCTGGCTACCACACACTTTGCGGCTGGTTCGGTATCCTAAAGTCAGCCATTTTCTGCACTCTATTCAAATCAGCTCAACCATGCCCACACCCCGGCGCACCAACTCAAAAATTAATCTCAGCGACCCTCAATACTATTTCAATCGGGCCACGAGCTGGTTGGAGTTTAATCAGCGAGTCCTGCAAGAAGCCTTAGACGACCGAACGCCGCTGCTAGAGCGGCTTAAGTTTATGGCGATCTTTGGCTCAAACTTAGATGAGTTTTTTATGGTAAGGGTGGCTGGCTTAAAACAGCAAATTGAAGGTGGTGTGACTCAATGCAGCGCTGATGGTCTCACTCCACAGGCCCAACTTGAGGTGGTGCGAGAACAACTCCAGCCAACGGTCATTAAACAGCACCAGTTCTTTGAGCAAGAGCTGCGTCCGTTGCTGGCTACTCATGGCATTCATCTGCTGAGCTTTAAGGATTTGCACCCAGATCAGCAGGCCTATTTAGGTCGCTACTACGAAGACCAAATTTTTCCGATTCTGACTCCCTTAGCGGTTGACCCGGCTCACCCATTTCCCTATATTTCTAGCCTCAGCCTCAACTTAGCCGTCTTGGTTCGCGATCCTGAAACGGGACGTGAACACTTTGCGAGGGTGAAAGTGCCAAATGGCTTGCCTCGATTTCTTACCCTATCTAGCGAGCTAAAGTCTTCGGAGCCTCACCAAAATGCTCGCTGGATCGGGGTGCCCCTAGAAGAGGTGATTGCTCACAACCTAGAGAGCCTGTTTCCGAGCATGATCATTGAGGCATACTACTTCTTTCGGATTACCCGCAGCGCCGACCTTGATTTAGAAACCGATACGGCTGATGACTTGCTAATTGCGATCGAGCAGGAAATTCGCAAGCGACGATTTGGCTCTGTTGTGCGCCTAGAGATTCAAACCGCAATGCCAGAAGCAATTCGACTAATGCTGATGGAAGAAATGGACTTGCAGGTAAGCGATGTTTACGAAGCCGATGGGCTACTGTGCTTAAACGATTTGTTTGCGCTACGGGACTTACCCTTTCCTGAATTTAAAGATCAAGACTGGCACCCGATCGACCCCCCTTTTTTACATCAGGTAACAGACTTGCCTAGCCCCGAAAGCCTGCAAGCTAGCGACCACCGGGAAGGTACAGATTTTTTTTCGATGATTAGACAGAAAGATATTCTGGTTCATCATCCCTACCATTCGTTTAGCGCTTCAGTCCTGCGATTCATTACAGCGGCGGCCCATGATCCGCATGTCGTTGCGATCAAGATGACCCTCTACCGGACGTCTGGCGATTCGCCGATTGTGCATGCTCTGATTGCGGCGGCTGAGAATGGGAAGCAGGTGGTAGTTTTAGTCGAACTACAAGCCCGCTTTGACGAAGAAAATAACATTCTCTGGGCCCGTCGATTGGAAAAAGTTGGGGCCCATGTTGTCTATGGTTTGCCGGGACTAAAAACCCACACCAAAACAACCATGGTGGTGCGGCGAGAGGGCGGGAAAATTCGTCGCTATGGGCACATTGGTACAGGTAACTACAACCCCAAAACGGCGGGACTGTACGAAGATTTGGGGCTGTTTACTTGCCGAGAAGATTTAGGAGCTGACCTGACTGACCTGTTCAACTTTTTGACGGGCTACTCTCGGCAGCGAACCTATCGAAAGCTGCTGGTGGCGCCGGTCAGCCTGCGAGATGGCATGCTGGCGCTGATTCGGCGAGAAACTGACCATGCCCGCAAGGGCGGGACAGGTCGAATTATTGCCAAGATGAATGCGATTACCGACACAGAAATGATTGTCGCCCTCTACCAGGCTTCGCAAGCAGGCGTAAAAATCGACCTGATTATTCGAGGCATGTGCTGTTTGCGCCCAGGCGTCCCAAAGGTAAGCGAAAATATCCGCGTGATTAGTGTAATCGGGCGCTTTTTAGAGCATTCGCGGATTTTCTATTTTCACAATCAGGGTGAGCCTGGGCTGTATATTGGCAGCGCCGATTGGCGGGCCCGCAACCTCGATCGCCGCGTCGAAGCCGTCGCGCCAATTGAAGAACCGGCGATCGCCCAGCAACTCCAAGACATCCTCGATATTCTGCTGACGGATAATCGGCAATCTTGGGAACTCCAGCCCGATGGCAGTTTTATTCAAAAACGCCCCGCTGAAGGTGAGCCAGACAGGGGGACGCAGAATGTGTTGATGGACGCAGCCCTGCGATCGCTAAAGAGCCATATCCCCTTCTAGCAGAAGTTTTGGCACCAGCCACGTTTTAGGCAACACGCGGCTAGCGATTAAGCTTCTCTTGGATTGAGACGGATCATTTGCCAGGTGACGAAGGTGCCGATCGGACTCCAGAGTAAATAGGGCACTAATAGCCCAGCCGCCAGTCTAGACACCTGAAACACTTGCAGCGTCAAGAAACACCCCCAGCCAAACCCGATCGCCCCAATCAGCGTCCCTACGCGCAGACTGTGTAGCTTACACATGACTGGGGTGTAGGCCAAAATCAGCAGTTCTAATAGCACGTAACAACCCATTAGCCACCAATCACCTGCCGTATTCCAGACCAGCACTGCTGACCAAGCTGCACAGGCCAGAATCGAAATCCAAATGAAGGGAATGGCCCATTCAAAGCTGAGCCAGCGGGGGCGGCGTAAGCGCCTGAACCAGCTAAAGTCGCGTTTGGTTTGGCTGAGGTTGCTGAGCGCGGCGAGCAGCACTGCCACAACTGCGATCGGCAGCCAGGAAGGAATATTCATAAGCGAAGCGATCGGATGAGTTGGTGCATGGTAGCGCTAAGGTATTTATCTTACTGCCGTAAATTTTCTCCTGGCAGTTCTGAGCTGGCTTTGACGGCTTGGGCATACTGCTTTGGCACCAGGTAGAGAAACAAAAACCACCAGGCCAGGATGACCATCATCAAGGGCACAACTAGCCAGAGCTGATGGCTCAGCCACCAGGCCAAACTAGGCACGATGATCCCCGTCAGCAGAATCGACCACGGCTGACACCACCAAGGTTTGGTTTGCCAAAGCGACGGAGCAGGAGATGATGTCATGGCGATCGGATAATCTATTAAATCAGAAATGCCTAAAAGTATTGAGCCAGAATGGGCGCTGATCTCTGCAATGAGTGTATCGCAGAAAATTGATCGGCTCATCTATCGACTGCCGGAGTAGAACTGACCAAATCGACCTTGCCAGCTTGTCGCCCTCTATGATTGAAAGAGTATGACGATTCTTTCATCCCACAGTCAGCCAGCCGACCCGCAACCGTCTAAGCGATCGCCGCGCTCATCAGTCTCATCAGTTGAGGGCGAAACGTTGTTGCGTCCACAAGCCACTCCAGACGAAGGCAACAATCGAAACGAAGAAAGCATTAGACCGCAGCACCTAGAAGACTACATTGGGCAGACTGACCTGAAAGAAGTGCTGCATATTGCGATCCAGGCCGCCAAATCTCGCCAGGAATCGCTTGATCACCTCCTGCTCTACGGGCCACCCGGATTGGGTAAAACAACGATTTCCCTCATCCTCGCTTCTGAGATGGGTGTGAATTGCAAAGTCACGAGTGCGCCTGCCCTAGAGCGTCCCCGCGACATTGTGGGTCTGCTGGTCAGTCTCCAACCCGGCGATATTCTGTTCATTGATGAAATCCATCGGCTGTCGCGGATGACGGAAGAACTGCTCTATCCAGCCATGGAAGACTTTCGGCTTGATATTACGATTGGCAAGGGTCAATCAGCTAAAATTCGTAGCCTCTCTCTGCCGCCGTTTACGTTGGTCGGGGCGACAACCAAGGCCGGCGCCCTCACCTCGCCCCTGCGCGATCGCTTTGGTCTGGTGCAGCGGCTGCGCTTTTATGAACCTCCAGAGCTGAGCCAGATTATTGTCCGGACGGCTGCGATTCTCAAAACCAGCCTCACCCCGGAGGCCGCCCTCGAAATTGCCCGTCGGGCCAGAGGTACGCCCCGGATTGCCAATCGCTTACTAAAACGAGTCCGCGACTTTGCCCAGGTCAAACACAGCGGCATTGTCACAGAGGCGATCGCCAAAGCCGCCTTGGAACTCTTCAACGTTGATCCCTGCGGCTTAGATTGGACGGATCGACGGCTGCTAACGGTGATGATTGAGCATTACAACGGCGGCCCGGTTGGCCTAGAAACGATCGCTGCTGCCACGGGGGAAGATGCCGAAACGATCGAAGAAGTTTATGAGCCTTACCTACTGCAAATTGGCTACCTGAGCCGCACTCCCAGAGGCAGAGTCGCTACGGCATCGGCCTGGAAGCACCTTGGCTATCAGCCGCCGGAAAATCAACTGTCGTGGCTGAGCTAAGGGAAAAGCAAGCAGAAGTAGGATCAAAAGTACATCCAGAGATACAGAGAATTGCTTGACCTGCTCCCCTTCTGCCTTTGTAGGCTGCTGATCCCAGAAAATTGCTAAAGTGGATGCAGACCAAGTTCCTCCAGACTATCTGCATATGCGATCGCCGATTCAAGCTGTTCAAGCGGGTTACTACGGTGGAGATGGCTTCTCGCGCACTCCTCCTCCCGATTTACCTTCCCTACTGCTGAAGGAACGGATTGTCTACCTGGGGCTTCCCTTATTTTCTTCAGACGAAATTAAAAACCAGGTTGGAGTCGATGTTACCGAGCTAATCATTGCTCAACTGCTTTACTTGCAGTACGACGACCCAGAAAAACCGATCAAAATCTACATCAACTCGACTGGTACCTCCTGGTATGGTGGCGATGCGATCGGCTACGAAACTGAAGCCTTCGCGATTTGCGACACGATTAATTACATCAAGCCGCCGGTTCACACGATTTGTTTAGGGCAGGCAATGGGTACGGCCGCAATGATTTTGTCGGCGGGCACCAAGGGCTGTCGGGCTAGCCTCCCCCATGCCAACATTATTTTGCACCAGGCTCGGACTGGGTTTCGCGGTCAGGCGACTGATATTCAAATTCAAGCCCGCGAGGTGCTGGTCAATAAAACCGCGATCGTTGATATTTTCGCCCGCAATACGGGTCAGTCCATAGAAAAAATCGCCAAAGACATGGATCGGATGTTCTATCTCAAGCCGGAAGAGGCGGTTGAATATGGCTTGATCGATCGCGTTTTAGCCAGCCCGAAAGAACTGTCAGCCCCGATTGCAGCCCTCGTTGGCTCTGCTTAATTATTCCCCGATCATCCAGCTAAACAAGGAAGAAACACCATGCCAATTGGCGTTCCCAGAGTTCCGTATCGCTTTCCTGGCGACCCCTACACCCAGTGGATTAACATCTACGAGCGCCTCTCCCTAGAGCGGATCATTTTCTTGAGTGGCGAAGTCACTGATGGTCTAGCCAATTCAATTATTGCCCGCCTGCTGTACATGGATTCTGAAGACCAAAATAAGGATGTCTTCATCTATATCAACTCTCCGGGTGGTTCAGTTACTGCCGGGCTGTCGATTTACGACACTATGCAGCACGTCAAATCCCCCATTGTCACGATCTGCGTTGGCTTGGCTGCTTCGATGGGGTCATTCTTGCTGACTGCGGGTGCGCCTGGTAAGCGGCTGGCTCTGCCCCACTCCCGGATTATGATTCACCAACCTTCCGGCGGCACCCGTGGGCAAGCTTCCGATATTGAAATTGAAGCGAGAGAAATTCTCCGAATTCGGCGCCAACTGAATGGCATCTACGCTGAACGGACTGGCCAGACGCTGGAGAAAATCGAGAAAGACATGGATCGCGATTATTTCATGTCGGCTCAAGAAGCGAAAGACTATGGGCTAATCGATCGCGTGATTGAGGATGTTCCGACTCAGCCATAGTTGTGCTGAGTTTTTGGGTCAGTCAGGTAAGCTGACCCAAAAATCGCAACCATTCCCTTATAATCCACCCGGCTGAAAGCGTAGGTAGAAATCAGGTTAGGCAATTTTCTGCAACCGAAAAGCTGTCTCCTAGTTGACTTGCTGGGGGTCTTACCCTTACAACATTGAGAACGGCACTTCTCCTTACTCAATCGCCTGCCCTGTCGAGCATTGATGAACATTACCGATTGCTACCGACTCCTAGAGCTAAACTCTCAGGCTAGCTTGGCAGAGGTGAAAGCCTCTTATCGCAGACTGGCTCGTCAGTATCATCCTGACGTTAACCCCGAAGATCGCCAGGCTCAGGAGAAATTCATTCAAGTCACAGAAGCCTATAAGCTGCTGGTGGTTGTGGTTGCCAAGACGCCAGCCCCTCAGTCTTCGCCGACCGCCACCCGGATTAGTCGCAAGCCGCCACCACCGGCGCAGCCTGTGTCTGCGTTTGACCAGAACCTGAAGCAGACTGCCTATCGGCAACTCCAAGAGTTGCTTAAGTACCAGCGGTTTCCGCGGGCGATCGCTCTGATTGAAGGGTTGGCTCAGCGATTGCCAGCCGATCGAGAAGTGCGGCAGTGGCAGGCCATTACCTATCAATGCTGGGGGCGGCATCTGATTGGTCAGCGCCAGGTTGACAAAGCCCGTCTCTATCTTAAAAAAGCGCTCCGCACCGACCCCCACAATACGTCGCTGTGGGCAGAGGTTGAGCGTGATTTTCGCAAGTTAGAGCGAGTGATTTAGAGTCTTGCCCTAACCGCTTGCTCGAACCAGGCAATAATCTGCTGAAGGCTCAGATCCTCAATTTGTACGCCTGCACTCTCAGCCGTTCGCAGGAGCGGATTAAAAGCGGAAATCAGAATATCTACATACCAGTCGGCAAAGCCAGGTTTGCCAGCTTCTGACTGCTGCACTTGCTGATCTTGCTTGACCCAGGCGGCAATTTGGTCAGATTTAAGGCTGGCGATCGCTTGCCCAGTTTCCTGACCAATCTGCTTTAAGCATCGTAAAGCGTAAACAGCAACTCGAATCGCGAACCGATCGCGGTAGGGCAACAGCGTCTGATCAATTTCTGCACATTCCGCTGGCGTCAAAAGCTGGTCGGAGGAAGACAGCAGATCTGAATTCGCTTGCTCATCCATAATTTTTGATCTATCCATAGTCTGTCTGTGGCGATTTGGTTAAATGCTCTGCCTACTTGGCTTGAATTAAATAACCACAGCGATGCTCACCATTGACGAGCCAATGGGTACGCTCGACTTGGCAATCGGCCAGGGCGATCGCAAACATTTCTAGCTCATGGTCGCAAACCCCAGGGAAAGACTCGGCAATATGAGAAATGGCGCAGTTGTACTCGGTAAAAATAAACCGAGTCGGCGGATGAACAGGTTGGGGGGTGGCTGCTTCATCTTCAGTCAGGGGGTGATACTCTGCCATGTAGCCCTCAGCCTGACGTAGTTTGACCAAGTTAGCCATTCGTTCTGACAAAGAAGCCTGCCCTAGCTGCTGCTGATACTCGATCGCCTTGCGCTGCCACTGTTTACGCAGAATTGACTGCATTTGGTCTTTGCCAACGGTTTCTGCCAAGGTGTCTAGCAAGTCAAGGGCAAATTCGTCGTGACGATTCGGAAACTGATCGCGTCCGGTTGGACTGAGTTGATAGACGTGCTGGGGTCGCCCTATCCCCGTTTGCATCGTTTGATGGAGGATTAAGCTTTCTTCTTCTAAGTCTTTCAAGTGGCGGCGAATCGCCTGGGGAGTCACGCTTAGCTGCTCAGCCAAGCCTTGGGCCGAAGCTTGGCCCTGCTTGAGCAGGAGTTGGAGAATATCTTGCTTGGTTGAAGGTAAAGTCGTCACGGCAGAAAAATTAACTCCAACGACTTGTGGGCTAAAAAATTTGGACAGAAAAATTTGGACAGATTTTTAACTTTGGCAACCTAAATGTTGCTAAAGTAGCCTAAAATCAAAGTTAAGCAACATAGGTGTTGTTTAATTATACACATGCCACCTGTCCCTCCGGAGAGAACACATGAGTGCATCGGTTCAGACCCTCGTTAATCAGCCCTATAAGTATGGATTTGTGACTGATATTGAATCAGAAACAATTCCGCGCGGACTGAGCGAAGACGTGGTGCGGATGATCTCAGCCAAAAAGAACGAGCCTGCCTTCATGCTGGAGTTTCGGCTCAAAGCTTACCGCCACTGGTTAACAATGACCGCACCAGACTGGCCAAATGTTCACTATCCGGCGATCGACTATCAGGACATCGTTTATTACTCAGCGCCTAAGGTGCAGCAAAAAAAGCAAAGCCTGGATGAAGTTGACCCGACCCTGCTAGAAACCTTTGAAAAGCTGGGCATTCCGCTCTCTGAGCAAAAGCGGTTAGGCAATGTCGCTGTCGATGCAATTTTTGACAGCGTTTCGATCGCCACTACCTTCCGCGAAAAGCTGGCCAAAGAAGGGGTGATCTTCTGCTCGATTTCAGAAGCCCTTAAAGACTATCCCGATCTGGTGGAAAAATACATTGGCAGCGTCGTGCCGATCGCCGACAACTACTTTGCCGCCCTTAACTCGGCCGTGTTCAGCGATGGTTCCTTTGTCTATATTCCCAAGGGTGTCCATTGCCCGATGGAGCTGTCCACCTATTTTCGGATTAACAATGGCGATTCTGGGCAGTTTGAGCGCACCCTGATCGTAGCGGAAGCGAATAGCCACGTTAGCTATTTAGAAGGCTGCACGGCCCCGATGTTCGACACCAACCAACTCCACGCTGCCGTGGTCGAACTGGTCGCCCTGGAGAATGCTGAAATTAAATACTCCACCGTTCAGAACTGGTATGCTGGCGACGAAAACGGCAAGGGTGGGATTTATAATTTTGTAACTAAGCGCGGGTTGTGCCAAGGCAAAAACTCGAAAATTTCCTGGACTCAGGTGGAGACAGGTTCGGCGATTACCTGGAAGTACCCGAGCTGCGTACTGGTTGGAGATAACTCCGTCGGTGAGTTTTACTCAGTTGCTTTGACCAATAACTACCAGCAAGCCGATACCGGCACCAAAATGATCCACATCGGCAAAAATACCCGCAGCACAATTATTTCCAAGGGAATTTCGGCCGGAAAATCCAACAACAGCTACCGGGGCTTAGTCAGAATGGGCCCGAAAGCAGAGGGAGCGCGCAACTACTCTCAGTGCGATTCAATGCTGATTGGCGACAATGCTGGCGCGAACACGTTCCCCTATATTCAAGTCCAGAACAACACGGCCAAAGTAGAGCACGAAGCTTCCACCTCAAAAATTGGCGAAGACCAACTCTTCTTCTTTGCCCAGCGAGGTATCTCCAGCGAAGATGCGATTTCAATGATGATTAGCGGCTTCTGCAAGGATGTCTTTAATCAACTGCCAATGGAATTTGCCCTCGAAGCCGATCGCCTGCTCAGTCTAAAGCTAGAAGGCTCCGTCGGTTAAACGCCAAGCATTGGGTAGACGTGAAGACAAAAGCATGATCCAAACCATTACAACTCAGCCTAGTTTAGAGCAGGTCAGCCTGATTTACGGGGTCGGATGGGAGCAGTTTGAGGGGATTGAAGCTGCCTTTACTGATGTCGCCGGAGTTCGTCTGTCCTACCTAGACGGAGTGATGGAGATTATGCCCATTAGCAATGAGCATGAGGAGCTTAAATCCACGATCGGTAGGCTTCTAGAGGTTTATCTGCGGAAAAAAGGGATGCGTTACTATGTCCGGGGTGGGCCTTTGCTGGGCAGTCAAGGGGATGCAGCCCGTCGGCAACCCGATGAATCCTACAGTATTGGCTCAAAAAAAGATCGGGCCGATATCGTGATTGAGGTTGTCCTGACCAGCGGTGGCGTTGACAAGCTGGAATGCTACAAACGGTTTAGGATTCCTGAAGTCTGGTTCTGGCAATTCGGTAATTTGACTCTTTATGCCCTTAGGGACGGGAGCTATCATCAGGTCTTTCAGAGTCAGTTTCTACCCGATCTTAATTTGGCGCAACTTGTGGACTTTGCCAACCTACCTGACCAGTATGATGCTGTGACGGACTATTTAAAGGCTTTGACTCAGGAAGATTCCTAAGCTTCAGAAGCGGTAAGCGCGATTGGAAATAGAGTCGGGCAGACTTTTCTGATACACCTAAATTGATGAACAGTGAAGAGGTTGATTGAGTGATTGTTGAAAACAGTGAAGTGATTCTGTCGGTGCAGGACTTGACGGCTGACGTAGACGGCACCCCGATTCTGAAGGGCTTAAGCCTAGAGATTAAAGCCGGGGAAATTCACGCGATTATGGGTCCGAACGGCTCCGGCAAAAGCACGTTTTCTAAGGTTCTAGCCGGACATCCGGCTTATACGATCACGGGTGGAACGGTTTTATTCAAAGGGCAAAACCTGTTTGAGTCAGAGCCTGAAGAGCGATCGCGATCCGGGGTGTTTTTGGCCTTTCAGTATCCGCTGGAGATTCCTGGTGTCAGCAATCTGGACTTTTTGCGGGTGGCCTACAACTCCAAGCGCAAACACCAGGGTTTAGATGAACTGGATGTGTTTGACTTTGATGAACTGGTGCAAGAGCGACTAGCGATCGTCAAAATGAACCCCAGCTTTCTAGAGCGCAGCGTCAATGAAGGCTTTTCTGGCGGCGAAAAAAAGCGGAATGAAATTCTCCAAATGGCGCTGCTCGAACCGACGCTGGCGATTCTGGATGAAACTGACTCTGGCTTGGATATTGATGCCCTGAAAATTGTCGCCAACGGGGTCAACCAGTTAACCCGCCCTGATAATGCGATTTTGATGATTACCCACTACCAGCGCTTGCTCGACTACATTGTGCCGGACTACGTGCATGTGATGGAAGCGGGCAAAATTGTCACGACTGGCTCCAAGGCACTGGCCCTAGAGCTAGAAGCCCGTGGCTACGACTGGATCAGAGAAGAAGAGGCGATCGCAAAATGACGATTCAGGTTTCAACCGATCTCGACCTGCAGAGCGTGGATCACTCTGCCCATGCAGTCTATTTGAGTGACTTATGCGAGCGGTTAGATTTAGATCAACTAGCTTTGGGGGCAGAAACAGCCGCCTTGGTCCAGAGCTTACGCGATCGCGCCTCTGCCTTAGCTCAAGAGCTAACTTTGCCGACGACCCGGCAGGAAGAATGGCGCTTTACAGACCTCGCTCCGCTGCGGCAGATTAAGTTTGCGGGATCAGCCTGGCGGCAACGAGTGCTGGCCAACCCAGACAGCGAAGCATTTAAAAACCTGATCCTGCCGGAAGCCGTGGCGCGGCTCGTGTTCGTTAACAACTGCTACATGCCAGAGCTATCGGCGATCGCCAATTTACCCACTGGTTTGGCGATCAGTAGCTTGGCTGGACAGGGTGGGGCGATCGCTGGCTATTTAGGGCAGCAGCCAGGGGCAGAAGAAGTTTTTACTACTCTCAACACGGCTCACTTGACTGAGGCAGCCGTGATTCGGGTGCAGCGCCATCAGGTGATTGAATCTCCAGTCCATCTCTTATTTATTTCATCCCCCGTGCCAGCATCGAGACTGGTCAGCCCCCGCTGTCTGGTGGTGGCGGAACCCAGCAGCAGCCTTACCTTGGTCGAAGAATATCTCACCCTCGGCACTGGCACAGACTTGATCAACGCGGTGACAGAAATTTGGCTGCAAGAGAATGCTCAGGTCAACCACACCCGGATTCAGCGCCACAGCCAGACTGATTTTCACATTGGCAAAACCGCAGTGTCCCAAGCCCGTGATAGCCGCTATACCTGCCATGCTGTTAGTTTGGGCGGACGCATTTCCCGCCACAACCTGAAAGTCCATTCGACCGGGCAGCAAACCGAGACGACCCTGAATGGTCTGACCGTGGCTGCGGGTGAGCAGTTGGCCGATACCCATTCGGCGATCGGCTTTAGCCAGCCCCACTGCACCAGCCACCAACTGCACAAGTGCATTGTTAGCGATCGAGCCAGGGGCGTCTTTAACGGTAAGGTATCCGTACCGAAAGCGGCCCAATTGACCGATGCATCTCAGCTTAATCGCAATTTATTGCTGTCCCCCAAAGCCCGCATCGACACTAAACCGCAGCTTGAAATTGTTGCTGATAACGTCAAATGCTCCCACGGAGCCACCGTTAGCCAATTAGAAGCAGAAGAAGTTTTTTACCTGCAAAGTCGGGGACTAGACTATCAAAGCGCCTGTAATTTGCTGGTAGAAGGATTTGCCGTTGAGATGCTAGAGCAAATTCCGTCTGCTACTTTACGGCGCACCTTATCTCAACTGATCTTGTCTCAAATTCGCACTGAGCCAGCCTAGCCTTAAACTATCCTCAACCCCTCAGTCTGACTATGATTGCTCTCCAAGAAAAAACACTTGCTGACCAAGTTCGAGCCGACTTCCCAATTCTGGATCAAGCGGTCAACGGCAAGCCCCTCGTCTATTTGGACAACGCCGCGACCTCCCAAAAACCATTGGCGGTGCTGAACGCCCTCCAAGACTACTACCAGCAGGATAATGCCAACGTCCACCGCGGGGCGCATACCCTCAGTGCCAGAGCGACCGATGCTTACGAAGCGGCGCGGGATAAGATTGCTGCTTTCGTCAACGCCGCTTCTCGGCAAGAAATTGTTTATACCCGCAATGCCAGCGAAGCGATTAACCTGGTCGCCTATGCTTGGGGCATGAACACCCTGCAAGCCGGAGATGAAATCATCCTGACGGTGATGGAGCACCACAGCAATTTGGTGCCCTGGCAGCTTGTTGTCCAGCGGACAGGGGCAGTCCTCAAGTTTGTCGAACTGACGGAGACGCAGGAATTTGATCTAGGGCAATACAAGTCACTTATTTCCGATCGCACCAAGCTAGTTTCAGTTGTGCATGTTTCCAATATGCTCGGCTGCATTAACCCGGTGGTCGAAATTACCGCGATCGCTCACAGCTATGGGGCAAAAGTGCTGATTGATGCCTGCCAAAGCGTGCCCCACATGCCGGTTAATGTGCAGGCGATCGACTGCGATTGGCTGGTGGCTTCCGGGCATAAAATGTGCGCTCCGACCGGGATTGGCTTTTTGTACGGCAAGCTAGATTTACTGCGCTCAATGCCGCCGTTTTTGGGCGGGGGCGAGATGATCGCGGATGTGTTTCTCGATCATTCCACCTACGCTGACTTACCCCACAAGTTTGAAGCCGGGACGCCCGCGATTGGCGAGGCAATCGCCCTCGGTGCTGCGATCGATTACTTGAGCAACATCGGTATGGACAAAATCCACGCCTACGAGTCAGAGCTGACTGAGTATCTATTTCAGCAATTGCAGCAAATTCCCGAAGTCAAAATTTACGGCCCGCCGCCGAGCGCCAAAGGACGGGCGGCCCTGGCCGCCTTCACGACCGGCGACGTTCACGCCCACGACCTTTCGACGTTGTTAGACCAGTCTGGGGTGGCGATTCGGTCAGGACATCACTGTACTCAGCCTCTGCATCGCTACTTAAATCTCGCTTCCACCGCTAGAGCCAGCTTGTCGTTCTACAACACTCGGGCCGAAATTGATTTGTTTATGGTCGCTCTGAAAGATGCGATCGACTTTTTCAGCAATATTTTCGGCTAACGATGCCGACAAATCGGCTGCAATGCTGTTCAAAGTAACGTCAGCGGATCGACATCAATGCTGAAACGGATTGAACTGGGGCAGAGCGATCGCAGTTCTTCCACAGGCAGTAAAAAACTGGGCAGATCTGATTGATCTCTCGGTAACAGCTTCAGCAAAACTTGCCAGCGGTAGTGTTGAGCCACCCGCAAAATGTTGGCTGGAGATGGGCCGAGTAGTTCTGCCGCTGCTTCAGACTGGCTCAAGCGGACTTGCAATAGCTCTGCCAGCAGCTTGGCGGTTGCTTCCGTGCGATCGCAGTCTAAGCCGCTCAAGCGCAGCAAAATTAACTGCCCGTAGGGTGGGTAATGGAGTTCAGCTCGCTGCTGAAGCTCTGTGCTCAAAAATTCCTCAAACTGATACTGAGCCACTGCCCGAATCACGCGATGATCAGGGGTGTAGGTTTGCAGAATCACTTGCCCCGGTTGACTGCCGCGTCCAGCTCGGCCTGCGACTTGGGTTAGGGTTTGAAACGTGCGCTCACTGGCTCGGTAGTCTGGCATATTCAGCAAGCTATCGGCAGACAGCACCCCCACCAGCGTCACTTGGGGTAAGTCAATCCCCTTCGTCAACATTTGGGTGCCGACCATCAGGTCAGCCTCACCGTGGGCAAACTGATCGAGCAATTGGCGGTGCGCCCCTTTGGTGCGAGTGGTGTCGCTGTCAAACCGCAGCAGCCGCAAGTGGGGAAATTCTTCCCGCAGGGCTTCCATTACCCGCTGGGTGCCACTGCCAAAGTATTTAAAGTAAGGCGACTCGCACTCTGGGCAAGTGGGCGGATGGGGGCGAGTGTAGTTGCAATAGTGACAGCGCAGGCGCGGATAGGGCGTTTCCGGCGTGAAGTGGTAGGTGAGCGAGACGCTACAGTGGGGGCACTCCGCCACATAGCCACAGCTGCGGCAGGAGACAAACGTGCTGTGCCCCCGGCGGGGAATAAACAGAATCCCCTGCTGTTTTTGGGCGGCTAGTTCTTCTAAAGCCGTTCGCAACGGGCGGCTGAACATGGAGCGGTTGCCCTGATTCAGTTCTTCCCGCATATCGACAACGCTAATTGGCGGCAGGGGTTGGGCGTGGATGCGATCAGGCAGACTTAGGTAAGTCGCAGCGGCCGCCCGCAGACTGGCCCAGCTCTCCAGCGAAGGGGTAGCTGACCCCAGAATCATTGGACAATTGGCCAATTCGGCTCGCCAACGGGCGACGGTACGGGCGTGGTAGCAAGGGGCGGGTTGATCCTGCTTAAAGCCAGTGTCGTGCTCTTCATCCAGAATAATTAAACCCAAGTCACGCAGCGGCGCAAAGACGGCTGAGCGAGTACCAATAATCACCTGCGGCGTGCCGTCTAGCAACTGTCGCCAGGTATCGTAGCGTTCGCCTTCCGAGAGGGCGCTGTGATAAACGCAAACCTGGTCGCCAAACCGGGCCCGGAAGCGATCGGTGAGCTGCGGGGTCAGCCCAATCTCTGGCACCAAGACAAGGGCAGATTTTTGCTGAGCCAAAATTGGGGCGATCGCCTGTAAGTAAACCTCAGTTTTGCCAGAACCCGTCACGCCATGCAGCAGCACGGGCTGAAATCCAGTCAGTTGATTAATTTGGGCTAGCGCCTGCTGCTGGGCCGGAGTGAGCGATCGCGGCTGATCGGCTAGCCCTTCAACCCCCGTTTCTAAGCGCAGGCGTTGTTTGGCAGCGATCGCCACACAGCCTTTTTTCTCTAGAGTTCTGAGGGTAGAAACACTGGTATGACACGCTTGCAGCAGGTCTTGCAGCCACACTTCACCGCCGCGATGTTTGAGCGTTTCTAGAATTTCCCGCTGGCGATCGCTGATCTCCTGCTTGGGCAGCGTCAACAGCGTCACTGCCTGCTGCAATTTGGGTTTAACGGGCGTAACGGGCTGAAGATAGCTCTCCACCCAGCCTGTTTGCGTCAGTTCCCGCAGCCCACGGGGGGCATTTTTAAGCTTTTGCTGCAAATATTTCCAGGCGTAATCCCCGCTTTGGTTGCCTTGCAGCAACTGGAGCAGCTTGTGAGCGATCGGGCTGAGCTGAGTGATTTCGGCTGGAGACAACTCTCGCCGCAGCAACCGAATTCGCCGCTGCGATCGCTGGAGCAACCCCGGCGGCAAGGCCACCCGAATCGCTTGGATCAGCGACGTGTGGTAGTACGTGGCCACCCGCTCTAACAGCGACCAGTATTCAGCCGGGAAAAATCCGGGGCTGATCAGGTCTAGAACTGGCCGAATCTTGCCTGGATCAAGGTCGGGCGGCGGCTGTACCAACACGCGAATGGCGATCGCCCCCACCTGAGCCGCCCCAAAGTTGACGCAAAGAATATCTCCCGCTTGCACGGTTAAGTCTGGGGGCAAACTGTAGGTAAACAAGCCTTGGGCTGCCGGGCAGTCTACCAGGGCTTCTACCCAGCGATCGCCGCTCCCAAGGGTCAGGCTTGTGTTCACGACTGCGAGTTCATCATTCAGTAAAATTTGAAGGCCGTTGACGGTGGAGGATAATCGTGATTTGCCCGGCAAAGTCGGGGATCGGGGGGGCTAATTTGGTCAGTTGCACCTCGACTTGCTGGACAGAGCCGGAGGCTAAGGCAGCATCCGCGATCGCTGTTGCCAGTCGTTCTAGCAGCTCAAAGCGGGCGGTTTTTAGCAGGTGTTGAACGCTAGCAATTACCGTTCGGTAGTCGAGGGTGTCGGCCAGGCGATCGCTCTGGCCAGGTTGAGATAAGTCTAGCCAGAGTTTGAGTTCCACTTCAAACCACTGCCCCAACGCTTTTTCTGCTGGGAGA
Source organism: Aphanocapsa sp. GSE-SYN-MK-11-07L (assembly GCA_019359715.1). Lineage (GTDB taxonomy): Bacteria > Cyanobacteriota > Cyanobacteriia > Thermosynechococcales > Thermosynechococcaceae > JAHHGS01. The sequence continues at coordinate 29,197 of JAHHGS010000131.1, forward strand.
ACACCCGTATAACCATAGCCCCGAATCCCCCGCAGATGAATACAGTCCATACAAATTTTGGATTCAATCAAGTCAATAAGAATGAAGATTAGGGCTAGACTGGCTCGCCTCCTTCACAACTTACCAACCCCAACCGCCCTAGCCTGAGTTTAGAACCAGCCAAGCCATGCCTGGTCGATCTGGTAGATGTATAGTAGAAGTATAAAGTTTTGTAAAATACTGTGACCGGCAACCTGCACCTTCCTAAACCGCCTGCAATTGGCTCTGCCGCTGGCTCGGCTGGCTTTGACGGTGGGCGTTCGGCGAGTTCAGCCGAGCCGCTTAGCCAAACCGAGCTGGCTGAGCGCCCGCAGGAAATTGCAGATGCTTGGCGATCGCTCGATCCAATTTGGCAGGGGGATCAACCCGCGATCCAGCAAGGGCTACCCCACAGTTTGCTCGCTCCAGCCTGGCAAATTTTGATTTTGGGAGACGGTTCGCCGACTCGTCACCTGCAACTCTTGACGGGTGAGCCAACGGAAGTAGACGTACTCGATATGTCTGCGATTGGCATGGACTTGGATCGAGCGCCAGCCCAGATTGAAGCGATTCCTGGGCCCAGGTTACGGCGTCAGGTTTGGTTGCGAACCGCCTCCGGGCAACGCTTGGCCTATGCGACATCTTGGTGGGAAGCCCAGCGGGTTGATCAGTATTTGCAGGATAAGTCTTTGCCGATTTGGGCTAGCTTGGCCAAACTGCGGATGGAACTCTACCGCGATATTCAGGGAGCCTACTTGGGGCATTCAGCCGAGTTGGCAGTTGCTTTTGCACAACCGGGGCCGTTTTGGGGGCGTCATTACTTGTTCTGGCACGACGGACAGCCCCTATCGATGATTTATGAGGTGTTCTCGCCTTATCTGATTCGGTATTTGGGGCCAATGAATTGCTCTGAAAAGCCTCTCTAGTTACCTGCGGCTGAGCTGAGAAGACAGTCATCTTTGTTGATCTGGGGCGATCCAAAGATCCTGAACACAAGCGCTATCTCTTCAGAGAGTTCATAAGACCTCTTGCATTAATGATCTTGATGTGACCTTACCCCGAAAAAGTGGACAATTCCCAAGAGTCGTCAACTCAGGAGAAAGTTCACATGACACAAAAACCCCGCAGGCTATTTACAGACGAGCAGAAAGCGGAGGCCGTCCGCATCGTCAATCAATCGGGT